>JAYUPO010000610.1:0-5640 GCA_043760085.1 Burkholderiales bacterium | reverse complement strand
TGCGACGTTCAACGTGCAGCAGGTCGCACCAGTCGATCAGCACGAACAGCGACTGCAACAGGTGGTAGCCATCCGCGCGGCGGCCGACCACATGCAGGAAGAGGTTGAGCTTGGCCGGCGCGGGCAGCTCGTACAGAGCAGTCAGCGCCATCCTTGCAACCTCATTGCAGGCCTGTCGTGCTGCGCACTTGCGGCGCGCGCCCTGCGCACAGCTCGGCAGGCTGACCGGTGCAGCTTCAGGCAGTGCGTTCGGGTCATGAATCGAGGTCGAGCCGCACGCGCACCGTCACAGCCGGGGCTTCATCGCGCTGTGCCAGCAGGGCGCCGGCGCTGAAGTTGGACAAATCCAGCCGCCAGCCCAACTGCGCAAAACCGGGCGCTGCCGTGCTGGGCGCGAAGGCCGCCGCGGGCCAGGGCCGGCCGCGCAGCCAGTCGTTCAGTGCGGCCAGCGGCAGGCTCTCGCCCAAGGCCTCGCGCGACAGCATGTCGAGGTCGGCAAACTGCGCCGTGCCGGCGGGCGTGGTCAAACTGGCCTGGCCAGGGGCCCAGCGGGCGCTGGCCAGGGTGGTGCCCAGGGGCGATAGCAGCCGCAGCTCACCTTGTGCGGAGTCGCCGCGCAATTCGAAGCCGGCGCTGAAGGCCTGCGCTGGCCTTTGCGTTGTGGCTTGAACCTGCACCGCCAGCCGCCCGCTCAACATGGCGCTGGGCGGTGGCGTCACCGTGGCGCAACCCATCAGCAAGCCGGCACAGGCCCAGGCCTGCACCCTGCAACGCAGGGTCACGACGCAGGCTTCACAGATCAACCTTCAGCCGGGCCAATGTCTCGCGCAGCACGTCATTCGCGGCGTCGCGGCCGCGTGCATCGCGCCACACGCGCAGCGCCTCTTCGCGCAAGCCGCTGGCCCACAGCACTTCGCCCAGGTGCGCGGCGATCTCGGTGTCGGGCCGCGCACCGTAGGCGGCACGCAGCAGGCGCAGCGCCTCGCCGGCGTTGCCCAGGCGGTACTCAACCCAGCCCAGGCTGTCGGTGATGAAGGGGTCGCCGGGTGACAACTGCAACGCCCGCGCGATGAGCTGGCGCGCCTCGGGCAAGCGCAGCTTGCGCTCGGCCAGCGAATAGCCCAAAGCGTTGTGGGCATGGGCATGCTCGGGGCGGGCCTGGATGACCTGGCGCAGCTTGCGCTCCATCAGATCAAGCTCGCCCAGCTTCTCGGCCATCATGGCCTGTTCATAGACCAGATCCATGTCTTCGGGAAAGCGCTCGCCGCCGCTTTGCAGCAGCTCCAGGGCGGGGCGCCATTGGCGCGCGTCGCGCAGCAACTGCGCCTGCGCCAACAGCTTGGCGCGCGCATCGTCGGCATTGCGCTCGGGCGCGCTGCGCAACAGTTCTTGTGCCTTGGCTAATTGCCCCTGGCGCGCCAGGATGCCGGCACGCCGGGCCAGCACGTCGAGCGCGCGCTGCGGGCTGTCGATACGTGCCAGCCATTGTTCGGCCAGCGCGAAGTCACCGCTCTGCTCGGCCACTTGCGACAGCATCAGCCAGGCCTGAGTCAGGCCTTGCGCGGGCGTGGTGGCGTCATCGTCATCCTGGTCGCCGGCCACTGCCCGTGGCGCGCCCTGCGCCTGGGCCAGTTCCACGTAGCGGCGAAGCGCGGCCTGCGCCGGGGCCAGGTTGCGCAGTTCGAGGTGCAGCGCGCCCAAGGTCAACCAAGGTGGGGCCAGGTTGGGCTCGGCCTGGGTCACCAGCGTGAGTTGCTCGATGGCCGGGGTGAAGCGCTGCGCGGCCGTGAGCACGCGCACATAGGCCAGGCGCACTTCCGTACTGGCCGTAGCTTGCTTCAAGTAGGCCTGCACCAGGTTTTCGGCCTGCGGTTTTTCGCGCGCCATGTCCAGCGCCAGCAGTGCGCCGCCCGGCAACTCGGGGTCGTCGGCCTGGGCGCGCTGTGCCGCCTCCAGCGCCTTGGCCGTGTCGCCCGCCGCCAGTGCCGCGCGGCCCTGCGCCACCCGCGCCGCGTTGCGCGTGGCCGGGGCGTTCAGGTAGGGCGCCACCGCCTGTTCAACAAAGGTTTGTGCCAGCTTCTTGTCGGCACTGCGCTGGGCCAGGCGGGGCAGGCTGGCCAGGGTGGCCGAGCGCTCCGGCGCGGGCGTTTGCGCGAGCAGGGTGCGTGCCGCTTCGGTGGCTTCGGGCAGGCGGTTCAAGGCGATCAGCATTTGCAGCTGCAAGCGCAGCGGCTCCAGCGATTCGGGCCGTGCCGTGCGCCAGGCCTTGGCCGCAGCCAGCGCGCGATCGCCTGACCGCGCGCCCAGGGCGATGTCAACGGCGCGGCGAAACAAGGCGTCGTCGCGGGTGCGCCGGGCGGCATCGAGCACCACTTCGTAGGCTGTGTTGGCCTGGCCGCCGGCCAGTTCAATTTCGCCGATCAGGAGTTGATAGAACAGCGGCGCATCAAGCGTGGAGTTGGCCACGGGTGCGCTGGCCGCCGCGGCCTGTGCCATGGCATGAACGCAGCCCGCCACCAGGCAGGTGGCCAGCAACGGCGCGACCAGGCGTGATGTGCCCCGGGACTTGCGCCCGGCATGCGGTGCCAACAGGCTCATCGCCTCTCCAAAAGCTGAGTTTTCATTCTCACATAATGACCCGATGCCAGAACTCCCTGAAGTCGAGGTCACCCGGCGCAGCATCGCTGCACACCTGGCCGGGGCGGTGGTGACCGGGGTGCGCCTGGGCAAGCCCTTGCGCTGGCCGCTGGGTTGTTTGCCCGCAGGTTTGGTCGGCAAACAATTGGGTGATGCGCAGCGGCGCGGCAAGTACATCTGGTTGCCGCTGCACAGCGCGCAGGGGCCGGCAGGCGGGCTGCTGCTGCATCTGGGCATGTCTGGCTCGTTGGCGTGGATTGACGCCGCCCCTGCGCCAGGCCCGCATGACCACTTCGACCTGGCCACCCCGGCCGGCACGCTGCGCCTGACCGACCCGCGGCGCTTCGGCGCCGTGGTCTACAGCGCGTCGCTCGACGCTGACCCGGCGCGCAAGCTGCTGGCGCGGCTGGGCCCCGAGCCGTTCGACGCGGCACTCACGCCCGAGCGCTTTCACACTGCGCTGCAGGCGCGGCGCACGCCGGTCAAGGCGGCCTTGCTCGGCGGTGCGCTGGTTGTCGGGGCGGGCAACATCTACGCCTGCGAAGCCCTGTTCCTGGCCGGCATCGACCCGCGCACGCCCTGCCAGCGCCTGAGCCGGCCGCGCGCCACGGCGTTGCTGGCCGCCTTGCGCGACGTGCTGGGCCGCGCACTGGCTGCCGGCGGCACCACGCTGCGCGACTTCCGCGACGCCCAGGGCCACGCCGGCGCCTTCCAGGTGCAGGCCCAGGTGTACGGCCGTGCCGGCCTGCCCTGCACGCGCTGCGCCACGCCGCTGCGGCGCATCAATCAAGCGCAGCGTTCGAGCTACTTCTGCCCGCTGTGTCAGCGCCGCTGACGAGCTTGTCAACAGATGTATCGCCGGCCTGTTTCGGGCGCTTTGCTGCGCTAGCATCGCGCCGCCCTGCAGGCCCGTGGCCTGTGCAACGGGCGGTTTCACATGAACAGCCCCCTCGTCAGCAGCCTGGACAACCTCACCGCATGGCGCCGATCGCTGGATCGGCAGTTCGCGGCGTTGGCACGCTTCCTGGGCGAACATGAGCTGAACGACACGGCCGACGCCGCCGGCCTGGCCATGCTGCAACAGCGCCTGCGCACCGATCAGTTATTGGTCGCGTTCGTGGCCGAGTTCTCGCGCGGCAAGTCCGAGCTGATCAACGCCATCTTCTTTGCCGACAGCGGCCGGCGCGTGCTGCCGGCCACGCCCGGGCGCACCACCATGTGCCCGGTGGAGCTGGCGTATGACGCCGATGAACCCGTGCAACTGTCGCTGCTGCCCATCGAGACGCGCCTGCAGGGCCTGGCGCTGGCCGAGCTGCGTGGCCGCGCCGACACCTGGGCGCGCATCCCGCTGCAAGTGAACGACGCCGCACTGCTGGCCCAGGCGCTCACCGAAGTGACGCGCACGCGCAAGGTCAGCGTCGACGTTGCGCGCGCGCTGGGCCTGTGGAGCGACGAGCGCCAGCAAGACAACCCGGTGCGCGACGCCGACGGCCAGGTTGACGTGCCGGCCTGGCGCCACGCCGTGATCAACTACCCGCACCCGCTGCTCAAGCGCGGCCTGGTGGTGCTCGACACGCCGGGGTTGAACGCGATCGGCGCCGAACCTGAGCTCACACTGGGCCTGCTGCCATCGGCCCACGCCACCGTGTTCATGCTCGCCGCCGACACCGGCGTGACGCGCAGCGACCTGGCCATCTGGCGCGAACACCTCAGCGGCAACTCGCTCGAACGCTTTGTAGTGCTGAACAAGATCGACACCCTGGCCGACCCGTTGTCCACGCCCGAGCAAGTGGCCGCGCAGATCGAGCTGCAACGCCAGGTCACCGCGCGTGCCCTGTCAGTGCCGGTGACCCGGGTCTATCCGCTGTCGGCCCGCGAAGGCCTGAGTGCACGCATCTGCGGTGACGCCGCGGCGCTGCAGCGCAGCCGCCTGCCCGAGCTGGAAGAAGCGTTGTCGGCGCAGTTGCTGCCGCGCCAGCGCGAAATGCTCTCGCATGCCGCCATGGCCGTGCTCAGTGGCATGCGTTCCCACGCCGCGGCGCGCCTGGCCGAGCAGCGCCGCCACAACGCCGAGCAGATGCATGAGCTGGCCAGCCTGCGCGGCAAGAGCGGCGCCAAGGTGCGCCTGCTGCTGCAGCGCCTGGGCCTGGAGTCGAGTGATTTCGAACGTTGCACAGCGCGCTTGACGGCGCTGCGCGCCGTGCACCTGCGCATGTTGCAGGCGGCGTTGGGCGAGTTCGCGGCCGAGAAGCTGCGCGGCCAGGTGCAGACCCTGGCCACGGCGCTGACCGAATCGCTGTTCAACCTGGGCGCGCGCAAGGCCCTGGCGCGGCTGTGCGACGACTTGCACAAGGCCTTGGCCCGGGCGCGCGCGCAGATGCAGGAAGCACAAGCCATGTTGGCGGCCAGCTACCAGCAACTCAACGCCGAATTCGGTTTCGCCTTCAGCCAGGTGCCACCACCGGGCCTGGAGCGCTGCGACCAGGAAATCGCGCTGATCGAACGCAACTACAGCCACTACCTGGGGCCCACCCAGGCGTGGCGGCTTTCTGCGCCGCGCTTCATGGAACAGTTCCAGCGCATGCTGCTGTCGAAGCTGCGCATGGCCTTTGAAAGCGCGGCCGGCGAAATCGAACTCTGGGGCAAGACCGCCGCCACGCAGATCGACCACCAGTTGCGCGATCGGCGCCAGGCCTTTGCGCGCCGGCGCGAAGCGCTGGAACGCATCCAGGCGGCCGCCGGCGAGCTTGAAATGCGCATCCAGGACGTGCAGGCGCAAGACCAGCGGCTGGCCGATCTGAGCGACCGCCTGGACTTGCACGCCGATCAATGCGGCGCCCTGGCCCTGGGCCGCCCGGAGGTGGATTCGGCGCGGCTGGCGCAACCTCAAACGGCCCAAACGGCCGAAACGGGCAAGCTGCTGCACCTGAAGCTGGACGCGGCTTGAGCCCGCCCGGCCGCCATCGGCCACGGGCCGTTGGCCTTCGACAGGCGTCAGACCGT
>JAYUPO010000609.1:0-2313 GCA_043760085.1 Burkholderiales bacterium | reverse complement strand
GGCGGCGGAAGCAGGTTGCGCGCTGTAGCGCTTGTCGCCTTGTTGGCGGCCTTGGCGGTGCTGCCGGCTGGCGCAGCAGAAGTCCTGGTGGCCGTGGCCAGCAATTTCAGCCCCACGCTGGCCGAACTGGCGCGGGGCTTTGAAGCCGCCAGCGGCCACCGCGTGAAAGCCGCCGCCGGCCCCACCGGGCGGCTGCACGCGCAAATCATGGCCGGCGCGCCTTTCGAGGTGCTGCTGGCGGCGGATGAACACACGCCGGCGCGCCTGGTGCACAGCGGCCATGCCTTGCCCGCGAGTGGCTTCACTTACGCGCAGGGACAACTGGCCTTGTGGAGTGCCCAGACCGGCTTGGTTGATGCGCACGGGGCGGTGCTGGCCAGCCCGGCCATCAAGCACCTGGCCATCGCCAACCCGCGGCTGGCGCCCTATGGCCAGGCGGCGCTGGAAGTCTTGCGTGCCCGTGGCCTGGAGCAGGCCTGGGCCGGCCGCATGGTGATGGCCGAAAGCGTGGGCCAGGCACTGGCCTACGTGGCCAGCGGCAACGCCGAACTGGGCTTCGTGGCCGCCGCGCAGGTGCTGCAAGGCGGCCGGCTGGTGCGCGGCTCGGTGTGGTTAGTGCCGGCGAACCTGCACGCTCCCATCCGCCAGCAAGCCGTGTTGTTGAAGGCCGGCGAACATTCCGCCGCCGCTCAGGCCTTCATGCAGTACCTGGCCAGCGCACCGGCGCGCGCCGTGATCCTGGCGCACGGGTACTTGAAATGAGCGCGCCGGGCCGCTCCCAAGCGCTCATCCCGCAGCGCGCAGCGCGAAGGGACTTCTTATGACCGCGGCAGATTGGAGCGCGATTCGCCTGACGGCAGAGCTGGCCAGCGTGGTGACGCTGTTGCTGCTGCTGCTGGGCACGCCGCTGGCCTGGTGGCTGGCGCGCACGCAGTCAGCCGTTAAACCGCTGGCCACCGCGCTGGTGGCCATGCCGCTGGTGCTGCCGCCCAGCGTGATCGGCTTTTACCTGCTGCTGCTGCTCGGCCCGCACGGCGCGGTGGGCCAGGCCATGGCGGCGCTGGGCCTGCAACGCCTGCCGTTCACGTTTGGCGGGCTGGTGGTGGCCTCCATCGTCTATTCGCTGCCCTTCGTGGTGCAACCATTGCAGCAGGCCTTCGAGGCCATTCCCGAAGCCACGTTCGAAGCCGCGGCCACGCTGCGTGCCGGCCCACTCGATCGCTTCTTCAGCGTCGCATTGCCGCTGGCCCGCCCGGGCTTGCTCACTGCCGGCGTGCTCGGCTTTGCCCACACCGTGGGCGAATTCGGCGTGGTGTTGATGATCGGCGGCAACATCCCGGGCAGCACGCGGGTGCTGTCGGTGGCGGTGTATGAACACGTTGAGGCCGGCGACACTGCCGCGGCCCACCGCCTGGCCGCGGCCCTGGTGATCTTCGCGGTACTGGTGTTGGCCGCGCTGTACGCCGCGCAGCGCCGGCCGCGCGCCACCGGGGGGCGGCGGTGATCGAAGCGCGCTTGCGCTTGAATCGCCCGGGCTTTGTGCTGGAGCTTGACCTGGCGTTGCCGGCCAGCGGCGTCAGCGCCATTTTTGGCCCGTCGGGGTGCGGCAAGACCACGCTGCTGCGCGCCCTGGCCGGCCTGGAGCGCGCCGCGGGCCGGGTGGCCCTGGGCAGCGACGTCTGGCAAGACGATGCCCAGGGCATCTGGCGCGCCCCGCATCAGCGTGAGCTAGGCTACGTGATCCAGGACGCGCCTTTGTTTGCCCACCTCGATGTGCGCGCCAACCTCGACTATGGCCGCCGCCGCGCCGGCCCTGCCGCCCGCGCGCAGCCGCTGGAACCGTTGCTTGACTTGCTCGGCCTGGGCCCTTTGCTGGCGCGCCGGGTGGGCGGGCTGTCTGGCGGCGAGCGCCAGCGTGTGGCCATTGGCCGTGCCCTGGCCACCGCGCCGCGTCTGTTGCTGCTGGATGAACCCCTGGCCGCGCTGGACGCGCCACGCAAGGCCGAGATCCTGCCCTTCCTGGAGCGGCTGCAGCGGCAGGCGCAACTGCCCATCATTTACGTCACCCATGCCATGGACGAGGTGGCCCGGCTGGCCGACCACCTGGTGCTACTGCGCGACGGCCGGGTGCAAGCGCAGGGGCCGTTGCACAGCGTCTTGCAACGCCTGGACCTGCCCGCCAACCAGGGTGACGACGCCGGTGTGGTGCTGCACGCCCGGGTCGCCGAGCAGGCGAGCGCTTACTGCCTGACCTGCGTCGATGTCGGCCCCGGCCGGTTATGGCTGGGCAGCACGCCGGCGGCCGTGGGCGAG
>JAYUPO010000608.1:0-2315 GCA_043760085.1 Burkholderiales bacterium | reverse complement strand
GAGACGATGAACTCGCAGCCCGAGCGGCGCAGCGACTCCATCACGGCGAATTCGGCCTTGTCCCACAACGCATCCGAACCCACGCGCTTGGCCGGGCGAGTGGCGACCTTGTAGATGATGGCGGTGAAGCCGAAGTCGCGATAGACCTGCTGCAACAGCGCGGTATAGGCCACGCACTCGTCGAGGATCATGTCCTCGGTGCAGAAGATGTGCCCATCGTCTTGCGTGAAACCGCGCACACGCATGATGCCGTGCAAGGCGCCACTGGGTTCGTTGCGGTGGCATTGGCCGAACTCGCCATAGCGCAGCGGCAAATCGCGGTAGCTGCGCATGGCGCTGCTGAAGATCAGCACATGGCCCGGGCAGTTCATGGGCTTGAGGGCGTATTCGCGCTTCTCGCTTTCCGTCACGAACATGCTGTCGCGGTAGTTGTCCCAGTGGCCGGTTCTCTCCCACAGGTTTTTGTCCAGAATTTGCGGGCCCTTCACCTCCTGGTAGCCGTTGTCGCGGTAGACCTGGCGCATGTACTGCTCAACCTGCTGCCACACCGTCCAGCCCTTGGGGTGCCAGAACACCAGCCCCGGCGCCGCCTCCTCCATGTGAAACAAGTCAAGCTCACGGCCCAGCTTGCGGTGGTCGCGCTTTTCGGCCTCTTCCAGCATGTGCAGGTACTGCGCCAGTTCGTCCTTGCTGGCCCAGGCCGTGCCATAAATGCGTTGCAGCATTTCATTGCGGTGGTCACCGCGCCAGTACGCGCCGGCCACCTTCATGAGCTTGAAGTGTTTGAGCTTGCCCGTGCTGGGCACGTGCGGGCCGCGGCACAGGTCTTCAAACGCGCCTTCGCGGTACAGCGAGACATCTTCATTGGCCGGAATGCTGGCGATGATCTCGGCCTTGTAGTGCTCACCCAAACCTTTGAAATAAGCCACGGCTTCGTCGCGCGGCAAGACGCGGCGCTGCACGGGCTCGTCCAACTTGGCCAGCTCCTGCATCCTGGCTTCGATTGCCGCCAGGTCTTCCGGCGTGAACGGGCGCTTGTAGGCAAAGTCGTAGAAGAAGCCGTTCTCGATCACCGGGCCGATGGTCACCTGCGCCTCGGGGAACAAACTTTTCACTGCATAGGCCAACAGGTGCGCCGTGGAGTGGCGCAACACGTCCAGCCCTGCTGTTGACTTATCGGTGACGATGGCCACGGCTTCATCACGCTCGATGCGATGGCTCAGGTCAACCACCCGTGCCTGCTCGCCCGTGCCAACCTGCCCGGCCAGGGCTGATTTGGCCAAGCCCGGGCCGATCGCCTGGGCCACCTCGGCCACCGTGGGTGGCGCGGCAAATTCGCGCCGCGAGCCATCGGGCAATGTGATCGTGATCATGTGAACAGCCTTGAAAACAAAAAAGCGCGGTGGATGACCGCGCTTTGGAGTGAGGGTGAAAGGTCTCAGGCGTGACAGCGCAGCCGCATGGCGAAGATGTGGGTGCGAGTAGTTCGCGGTGTCATAACCATGATGCCTTTCCCGCCCTTGTTGATTGAAAGTGCGCGCGATTGTAGGGCAGCCCACACGCCCTCAAAGCCGCTGCACCATCCAGATGGCCGCCATGCCGGCGGCCAGCCCTGAGCCCCCACGAAGCACCGCCGGCACGTAGGCCGCGCGCCGGCGCAGCAGCCAAAGCAGCGGCACCACCACCAACACCGCCGCCACCTGGCCGGATTCCAGCCCCAGGTTGAAGCGCAGCAGCGCCGACGCAAAGGCCCAGCCGTGCAGTTCAAGCTCGCCCAGCGCGCCGGCAAAACCAAAGCCGTGGATCAGGCCGAAACCGAAAGTGACGGCAGCGCGCCAGCGGCCGAGGAATGGCCAGATGTTGTCCAGCGCCGCCACCGCAATCGTGGCGGCAATGGCCGGCTCGATGAAGGCCGGGCTCAACTGCACCAGGCCGCTGGCGGCCAGGCCCAGTGTGAGCGAATGCGCCAGTGTGAACAGCGTCACGATGCCCAACACCGGCAGCAGCGCGGCGCGCCAGCTCGACACCGGCTGCCAGCCCGACGCGCTGCGCTGCAACACCGCCGGCAACAACAGGCACAGCAGGAACAGCAGGTGGTCGTAGCCGGTGATGATGTGGCGCACGCCTTCCAGCCACAGCGAAGGCGTTGTGGCGCTGGCGTTCGGCGCCGCCGCCACCGCCGCGCCCGGGTCGAGCACCAGCACCGTGGTGACACCGTCGGCGAGGTTGATGCGTGCCACGCCGCGGTGGGTGGGGTCGAGTGTGGCAAACAGGCTGTAGCGCAACGGCGTGGCGGCGTTGATCACGCAGGGTGC
>JAYUPO010000607.1:0-5683 GCA_043760085.1 Burkholderiales bacterium | reverse complement strand
GCCGCCGTTGCATGAGCTGTGGCTGGCGGCCAAGGCCGGTGGCTACCACTTCAAGTACCAGGCCGGCTGCTGGCTCGATACGCGCGACGGCAGCGAGTTCCTTGCCGCCCTGTCACAGCACGCCAGCGCCCAGAGCAGCGTGGCGCTGGTGTTCACAGAGCCTGTCTCACCGCCGGAATAGGTCGAGGATGCTGCTGCGCTCTTCGGGCGTGGCCGGCTGCGGCATCTTGTCTTCCAGGCCCAGGCTGCGCACGCCTTCGCCGTGGCTGTACTCCTCGAACGTCCAGTCGCCGTCGACCTGCACCACGCCCGGCGGCACCGACAATTCGCGCTGAGGTATGCCCTTGAGGGCCAGGGCCATGTAGTCGATCCACACCGGCAAGGCCAGGCCGCCGCCGGTTTCCTTGTCGCCCAGCTTGCGTGGGTTGTCATAGCCGATCCAGGCCACCGCCACCACGGTGGGGTGATAGCCCGCAAACCAGGCATCGATGGAATCGTTGGTGGTGCCGGTCTTGCCGTAGATGTCGCTACGGCCCAGCGCCTTTTGCGCCTGCGCTGCGGTGCCCACGCCGCGGGTCACGTCTTGCAGCAGATTGGTCATGACGAAGGCGTTGCGCGCGTCGATGGCACGCATCGTTTCATCCAGCGTGACGGGCTTGTTTTCCACCAGCACGCGGCCCTTGGCGTCGGTCAGCCGCGTGATCAGCACCGGCGCAACGCGGTAGCCGCCGTTGGCGAACACGCCGAAGCCGCTGGCCATCTGCAAGGGCGTGACCGCGCCCGCGCCCAGGGCGATGGTCAGGAACGGCGGGTGCTTGTCGGCGTCGAAGCCGAAGCGGGTGACCCATTCCTGGGCATAGGCCGGTGTGATGTGTTGCAGCACGCGGATCGACACCATGTTCTTCGACTTGGCCAGGCCGCGTTTGAGCGCCATCGGCCCCTCGAACCTGCCGTCATAGTTCTTCGGCTCCCAGGGCTGGCTGCCGGTGGCCCCGGCGTCAAAAAACAGCGGCGCGTCGTTGATCTGCGTGGCGGCGGTGAAGCCGCGTTCGAGCGCGGCCGAATAGATGAACGGCTTGAAGCTGGAGCCCGGCTGGCGCCAGGCCTGCGTCGCGTGATTGAACTTGCTGCTGCTGAAGTCAAAGCCGCCCACCATGGCGCGGATGGCGCCCGTGCTCGGGTTCAGGGCCACGAACGCACCTTCCACTTCGGGCATCTGCGTCAGCAACCAATCGCCTTTGGGGCCTTGCAAGGCGCGCCCCACCGCGCCGCGGCGTATCTGCACCTTCGGCCCGGCGTTGGCGGCCAGGCCAGACGCCACCGGCCGCAGCCCATCACCGGTGATCGTGATGGTCTGGCCTGAATCGAACATCGCCACCACCTTGCGCGGCGTGGCTTCCAGCACCACGGCCACGCGCAGTTCGTCACTGTCGGCATGGTCGGCCAGGGCCTCGGCCACGCGGGCATCGAGCAGGCGGGCGTCGGCCGGCAGGTCGACATAGGCCTCCGGCCCGCGGTACTGCTGGCGCCGCTCGTAGCCCATCAACGCACGCCGCAGCGCCTTGTAGGCCGCGGCCTGCTCCGTGGACACGATGCTTGTATAGACATTCAGGCCGCGCGTGTAGGCGTCAGCGCCGTATTGGGCAAACACCAACTGGCGCGCCGCCTCGGCCGCGTACTCGGCGTGCACCGGCACGTCGGCCTGCAGGCGCAGGCGCAGCGGCTCGGTGCGCGCGGCCTCGAACTCGCTGGCCGTGATGTGGCCATGCTCGAGCATGCGCCCAAGCACGAAGCGCTGGCGTTGGGCGGCGCGCTGCGGATTGACCACCGGGTTGTAGGCCGAAGGTGCCACCGGCAGGCCGGCCAGCATGGCGGCCTCGGCCACGCTGATGTCCTTGAGGCTCTTGCCGAAGTAGATTTCGCTGGCCGCGGCAAAACCGAAAGCGCGCTGACCCAGATAAATCTGGTTCATGTACAGCTCGAGAATCTGCTGCTTGCTCAGCAAGGCCTCGATCTTCATGGTCAGCAGCAACTCGTAGATCTTGCGCGTGTAGGTGCGCTCGGTGGACAGGTAGAAGTTCTTCGCCACCTGCATGGTGATGGTCGAAGCGCCCTGGGTATTGCGAACGTCGCGCAGGTTTTCCAGCGCGGCGCGCAGCACGCCTTTGAAGTCGACCCCGCCGTGCTGATAGAAGCGTGAATCCTCTGCTGAGAGAATCGCGTTCTTCATCAGCGCAGGAATCTGCGCGATCGGCATGAAATTGCGCCGCTCCTCGCCAAACTCGCCCAGCAGCACGCCGTCGGCCGCGTACACCCTCATCGGCAGCTTGGGGCGGTAGTCGGTCAGGCCGCTGATTTCGGGCACGTTGGGGTAGGCCACCGCCAGCGCCACGGCCAGCACCAGCAACAAGGCCACCACCAGGGCCGTCACGCCAGTGATCAACCAGCCGAGCGCGCCGCCCACCACCTTGAGCGGTGTCAGGGCACGGGGGGCGGGGGGCGGTGGGGGGGCGAGGTTGTCCGTGGGTGGCATGCCGTTCCCGCAGCGGGAGGGACCGATTATAGAAACCACCTTCCCCCGGCCCGTCGCGCCAGGCGGTCCGAGGCGTGGCCACGCCGGGCTGTATAGCCAAGTCGCAACGCCGCTGTCGCGCCTGTCACCGGGTGCAAGAAGGGGGGTCTTTTGGGTGTTGATCAACCCTTCCGCAAAGGCCAGTCAGGCCAGACTGAGGCTGCCGGTTTTGCTATGAACAGCAATACCTTTACTGCTAGCATTGAAGTAACTTCTTAAGTAAGTAACTTTCATTAACTATGCCGCATCCACCGGGTGCGCATGGGGAGCGCCTTCTCGTGAGCCTTTCAGACCTGTTTCGGGGTCGCAAACATCCTGCGGTGATTGGGTTGGACATCAGCTCATCCAGCGTCAAGCTGGTGGAGCTGGGTCAGACCCCTGCCGGCGAGTTTGTGCTCGAGCGCTTTGCCCACGAGCCCTTCGAGAAGGGTTGGATCACCGACGGCCAGATCGAGAAGTTCGACGAGGTCGCCGAGGCCGTGCGCCGCGTGGTGGGCAAGAGTGGCACCAAGACCAAGCAGGTGGTGATGGCGATGCCGCAATCGGCGGTCATCACCAAGAAGATCATGCTGCCGGCCGGGTTGCGCGAAGAAGAGATGGAAATTCAAGTCGAGTCAGAAGCGAATCAATACATTCCCTTCTCATTAGACGAAGTGAGCCTGGACTTCTGTGTCATCGGCCCGAGTCCCAATTCGCCGGGCGATGTGGAAGTGCTGATCGCTGCCTCGCGCAAAGACAAGGTGCAGGATCGCCAGGCCCTGGCAGAAGCCGCCGGCCTGAAGCCCATCGTGCTGGACATCGAGAGCCACGCCTCGCGCCTGGCCATGAGCCGCATTGCCGCGGCGCTGCCCAACGAGGGCAAAGACGCCCTGGTGGCGCTGTTCGAGATTGGCGCCGACACCACCAGCCTGAAAGTGCTGCGCGATGACGAAATGCTGTACGACCGCGACCAGGCCTTCGGCGGCTCGCAGCTCAGCCAGCTCATTTCGCGCCAGTACGGCTTCTCGTTTGAGGAGGCCGAGCAAAAGAAGCTCGCCAACGACCTGCCTGAAGACTATGAAAGCACCATCCTGGCGCCTTTCGTCGACAGCCTGTCACAGGAAATCGGCCGCGCCTTGCAGTACTTCTTCACCAGCACGCCGCACCACAAGGTGCATTACGTGATGCTGGCTGGTGGCACCGCTACCCTGCCGGGGCTGAAGGATCGCGTCACTGAACTCACCGGCTTTGCCTCGCAAGTGGTGAACCCGTTTGAAAACATGAAGCTCGGCTCGGCCGTGCGCGAAGCCCGCGTGCGCCGCGAAGCGCCTTCATACCTCACGGCCTGTGGCCTGGCCATGCGGAGGTTCGTGCAGTGATCCTCATCAACCTGCTGCCCCACCGCGAAGAAAAGCGCCAGCAGCGCAAGCGCGCCTTCTTCGTGATGCTGGGCCTGTGCGCCGTGCTCGGGTTGCTCATCGCCGGCGCCTGGTTCACGGTGCTCAAGCAACTCACGGCGGCGCAGCAATCGCGCAACGAATTCCTCAAGGCCGAAATCACCCGGCTGGAATCGCAGATCAAAGACATCGCGACCTTGCGCGCTGAAATCGAGGCGCTGAAGGCGCGGCAAAAGGCGGTTGAAGGCCTGCAAATCGACCGCAACACGCCGGTGTACCTGCTCGACGAACTGGTCAAACAAACCCCCGAAGGCGTGTACCTCACCGGCATCAAGCAAAACGGCCAGCAGGTGTTGGTCACCGGTATGGCGCAGACAAACGAGCGCGTCTCCGAGTTCCTGCGCAACACCTTGTACAACTCGCCCTGGCTGGAAAAACCCGAGCTGGTGGAAATCAAGGCTGCGATCGTCAACCCGGCCACGCGTGATCAGCGCCGCCTGTCTGACTTCCAGGTGCGCGTCTCGCTCAAACGGCCTGTATCGGCGGCCACCCCGGCCTCCGGTGCGTCGGGCCCTGCAGGTGCGGCTGCCGTGCCGGCCAAGAAAGCCTTGTGACATGAGCGCAAAGAACGCCTCCTCAAAGGTCGACGTGGCCGGCGCGCTGGGCTCGGCCCAGGCCCAGTTTCGCAACCTCAACTTCAAGCAGCCCGGGCAATGGCCGATCCTGCCCAAGCTGGTGGCCTGGCTGCTCGCCGCCGCCGCGGTGGTGGGCGCGTGCTACTTTGCGTTCGTCGCCAGCGCCGACGAAGAGCTTGAAGCCGAACGCAACCGCGAACCCACGCTCAAGCAAGACCTGCGCAGCAAGCTGGGCCAAGCGGTGAACCTGGAAGAGCTGCGCCGGCAAAAGCTGCAAGTGCTGGAATACGTGACGCAGCTTGAAAAGCAACTCCCCGGCAAGGCCGAGATGGACGCGCTGCTGTCGGACATTAACCAGGCCGGCCTCGGCCGCGGCCTGCAGTTCGAGCTCTTTCGCCCCGGCAACGTCGAGGTCAAGGACTACTACGCCGAATTGCCCATCGCGCTGCGCGTGAGCGGCAAGTACCACGACTTCGGCGCCTTTGCCGCCGACGTGGCCAACCTGTCGCGCATCGTCACCCTGCACAACCTGGCCATCACGCGGCAAGACTTGAAAGAAACCAACGGCCTGTTGGCCATGGAGGCCATCGCACGCACCTATCGCTACCTTGACCCAGCCGAAGTGGCCGAGCAACAGCGCAAGGTGGCCGCGGCCAAAGCCGCCGAAGCGGGGGCCAAGAAATGAGTTTGCGCATGATCCGCAGTGCCCTGTTGCCTGCCTTGGCCGTGAGCATGCTGGGCGCGTGCAGCACCGAACAAGGGGAGCTGAAGGAATGGCTGGAGCAGCAGCGCCGCGAAGTCAAGCCCAGCGTACAGCCCTTGCTGCCGCCGAAAAAGTTCGACCCCCAGCCCTATGCCCAGGCGCAGGCGGTGGAACCTTTCAGTACACAAAAGCTGGCGGTGGCACTCAAGGCCGAGGCGCAACAGCCGAATTCATTGCTGTCCAACGAGATGAACCGGCGCAAGGAGCCGCTTGAAGCCTACCCGCTTGACAGCATGACCATGGTGGGCAGCGTGTCCAAGGCCAACCTGCCCTATGCCTTGCTGCGTGCCGACAACTTGCTTTACCAGGTGAAGGTGGGCGACCACCTCGGCCAGAA
>JAYUPO010000606.1:0-2321 GCA_043760085.1 Burkholderiales bacterium | reverse complement strand
TTCTCGCCCAGCACCTCGCCCGCACCGCGAATCTCCAAGTCGTGCATGGCAAGGTAGAAGCCGGAGCCGAGTTCTTCCATGTCTTGAATGGCCTGCAGGCGCTGCGCGGCTTGCTTGGTCAGGCCCTGCACATCGGGCACCAGCAAATAGGCGTAGGCCTGGTGGTGCGAGCGCCCGACGCGGCCGCGCAATTGGTGCAATTGGGCCAGGCCAAATTTGTCGGCCCGGCTCATGACGATGGTGTTGGCGGTGGCCACGTCGATGCCGGTTTCAATGATGGTGGAACACAACAGCACGTTGAAGCGCTGGGCCACGAAGTCGCGCATCACGTGTTCCAACTGGCGCTCGGGCAACTGGCCATGGGCCACCGCGATGCGCGCCTCGGGCAACAGCTCGGCCAGCGTCGCGCGCCGGTTTTCGATGGTCTCGACTTCGTTGTGCAAAAAGTAGACCTGGCCGCCACGCTTCAACTCGCGCAACACGGCTTCGCGGATGATCGAATTGCCCTCGCTGCGCACAAAGGTCTTGATCGACAAGCGGCGCTGCGGCGCGGTGGCGATCACGCTCAAGTCACGCAGGCCTTCGAGCGCCATGCCCAGCGTGCGCGGGATCGGCGTGGCGGTGAGCGTGAGCACATCCACTTCAGCGCGCAGCGCTTTCATCGCTTCCTTGTGGCGCACGCCGAAGCGGTGTTCTTCGTCGACGATGAGCAGGCCCAGGCGCTTGAATTTGACGGTGCCAGAGAGCAACTTGTGCGTGCCCACCACGATGTCAATGGTGCCGTCGGCCATGCCGGCCATGGCCGCGGCCACTTCCCTGGGGCTGCGAAAGCGCGACATTTCAGCCACCTTCACCGGCCACTTGCCGAAGCGATCCACCAGCGTCTGGTAATGCTGTTCGGCCAGCAGCGTGGTGGGCGCAAGAAACGCCACCTGCTTGCCGCCATGCACGGCCACGAAGGCGGCGCGCAGGGCGACCTCGGTCTTGCCGAAGCCGACATCGCCGCACACCAGCCGGTCCATCGGTTTGGGCGCCACCATGTCTTGAATCACGGCGTGGATGGCGGCGCGCTGGTCGGCCGTTTCCTCGAAGCCGAAGCTGGCGGCGAAGGCTTCGTAGTCGTGGGCGCTGAACGGGTGGCTCATGCCTTCACGCGCGGCACGCCGGGCATACAGGTTGAGCAGCTCGGCAGCCGTGTCACGCACCTGTTCGGCGGCCTTGCGCTTGGCCTTGTCCCAGGCCGGCGAGCCCAGGCGGTGCAGCGGCGCTTCTTCGGCGCTGACGCCGGTGTAGCGGCTGATCAAATGCAACTGCGCCACGGGCACGTAGAGCTGGGCTTTGTCAGCGTATTCGAGGTGCAGGAATTCGCTGGCGCCGCCGTCTTGGCCATCCGACAGGTCGATGTTGATCAGGCCGCGGTAGCGGCCGATGCCATGGTTCAGGTGCACCACGGGGTCGCCCACTTTCAGTTCGGACAGATCCTTGATCAGCGCATCGACGCTGCTGGTTTGCTCCTGTTTCTTGCGCCGCCGCTGGCCAGGCGTGCTGGCAAAGAGTTCGGTCTCGGTGATGAATTGCAGGCTGCGGTTTTCAGCTGGCTCGTGCCAGTGAAAGCCCACGTCCAGCGGCGCGGCGGTGATGGCCACCTTTTCATCGCTGGCTTCGAACTCGGCCAGCGTGGCCACGCTGGGCGGGTGAATGCCATGGTCGCGCAACAGCTCCAGCAGGCTTTCGCGCCGGCCGTCACTCTCAGCCACCAGCAACACGCGCGCCGCGGTGGTGTCGATGTGCTTTTGCAGCGCGGCCAGCGGCTCGGTGGCGCCACGGTCCACGCTCACATCGGGCAGGCCGCGTGCCCAGTCACTTGGATCGTTACCGCGCAAGGCCAAGGTGGCATGGGCGTGGGTCAGCGAAAAGAAATCTTCCTCGCGCAGGTAAAGGTCTTCGGGCGGCAGGATCGGCCGCTCGGGGTCGTGGCGCAAGAACTTGTGGCGCTCGCGCGTGTCGGCCCAGAAACGTTGCAACGCTTCGGGCACCTCGCCGTGCAGCACGAGCCGCGCTTGCGCGCCCAGGTAATCAAAGATCGTGGCCGTGGCGTCGAAGAACAACGGCAGGTAGAACTCGATGCCCGCCGTGGCCAGGCCGGCAGCCATGTCCTTGTACACGCGGCAGCGCGTGGGGTCGCCTTCCATGCGTTCGCGCCAGCGCGCGCGGAACGCGGTGCGTGAAGGCTCGTCCATCGGGAATTCGCGCCCGGGCAGCAAGCGCACTTCGGGCACCGGGTACAGGCTGCGCTGGGTGTCGGGGTCGAAGGTGCGGAT
>JAYUPO010000605.1:0-2326 GCA_043760085.1 Burkholderiales bacterium | reverse complement strand
ATCAACACCACCGTGCTGCCACTGGCCAGGCTGGGGAAGAAACTCACCAGCGTGGTGTTGGAATACAGCGGCGTGGCCAGCAGCGTGCGCATGCCCGGCCCATAGCCGTATTGCGCGGCGCGCTGCACATGCACCCAACGCATGCCGTGCGGCTGCACGATGCCCTTGGGTGTGCCGGTGGTGCCGCTGGAATAGATCAGGTTGAAGGCCCAGTCGGGCTGCACGGCCACCGGCTGCGGTGTGCTGCCGGGCGGCGCCAGCCAGGCTTCGAAGTCGGTGCCGGTGATGCTGTCATCGAGCCGCACCCGGGGCCGCCCGGCGGGTGCCTGCGGCAGCAATTCGGCCGCGGCGTCATCGGCGAACAGCATCTTGGCGCCGCTGTCGCGCAGCATGGCACCAAACTGCGCCGGCGTGACCGAAGGGGCCAGCGGCGCCACGGCCACGCCGGCACGCAGCGCACCCAGGAACACGGCGGCATAACGCGCCGATGCGTGCGCGCACACCGCCACCACCTGGCGCGGCGCCACGGCGTCGCGCTGCAAGGCGGCGGCCACGCGGTCTACCAGGGCATCAAACTCGGCATAGGTGAATGCGGCATGGTCATCGATCACCGCCGGCTGCGTGGGTTGCTGATGGGCATGCTGGCGCAACAGCTCGGCGATCGTGGCAAAGGGCATCTGGTCGGCCAGGCTCGCTGCGTCAATTTCTGGCTTGTCAGGCGGGTGTGCGCCCAGCGGCTGGCCGGGAGGGCTCTCTGGTGCGCCACTCATGGCTTGGTCGCCAGCCCCAGCCGTTCAATCAAGGCCTTTTCCTTGACGAAGGTGTCGCTCACCCACTTCGTGTACTCGTCGCTGTTCAGGTACCAGTCTTCCTGGTTCAGTTGCGCCAGCATTTCCTTGTACTTGGGGTCGTCAAGTGCTTTCCTGAAGGCGTCATGCAGCGTCTTCACGATCGCCGGGTCGATGCCCTTTGGCCCGGCAATGCCGTAGGGCGAATTGCTCACCACCTTGTAGCCCAGCTCCTTGGCGGTGGGCACGTTCGGCCAGCGCTTGGTGCGCTGTTCGCCGAAGGTGACGAGCAATCGCATCTGGCCGCCATCCACAAACTTGTCCCAGCCGGTGGCGTCGCTCTGCGCGCTCACATGCCCGCCCAGCAGGGCCTGGGTCAGGTCAGCGTTGCCCTTGAACGGGATGTGGTTGAACTGCACCTTGGCGTGATAGGCCACCTCTTCGACGTTCAGGTGCGGCGTGGTGCCGATGCCGGTGTTGCCCACGTCGATCTTGCCGGGCGCCTTGCGCGCCGCTTCCACCATGTCGTCAAACGTCTTGTACGGCGCGTCGGCGCGCACCGTCACACCGAAGGTGTAGCCGGTGACGCCCAGGATGAAGGTGAAATCGGTGAGCGGGTTCCAGTTCGACTTTTGCATGTGCGGAATGCGCAGCATGCCCATCGGGAACTGGGCCACGGTGTAGCCGTCGGCCTTGGCGTTCAGCGCCATCTGTGCCGGGGCGGTGGTGCCGCCGCCGCCGGGCCGGTTTTCCACGATGATGGGCTGGCCCAGGTGCCTGGCCGCGGCCTCGGCCAGGCCGCGCAAATGGCGGTCGGTGCTGCCGCCGGCGGGCCAGGGGCAGATCAGGGTGATGGGCTTGCTGGGGTAGGGCTGGGCCAGGGCGGCGCTGCTGGCGCAGGCCGCGGCCATGACGATGGCAAGCATGGCGAGGTGGCGGCGTAAGGCATTGGGCGCAGACATGGGCAGGAACTTTCGGGGTGGCAGGCGGGCGCGATTGTTGGATTCAAGCAGTGCCTTGTCTGCTGCTGATTACCCAGCGGCCTGGTGTTTCCCCTGATCTGTACGACTTGAATCAGGGACAGCGGTGGGTTTATAATCTACCGACCGGTTGGTCGAAAATGCAGATCAACAGTGTTGCCGAGCTGGCGTGCCAGCCCAAGCCGCCCCAAACTGGCCGGTGCAGGAGACCCTACCCATGTCAGACCCCTCGATCCTGGTCACCCAGGAAGGCGCCGTTCGCACGCTCGCGCTGAACCGACCCGCTGCCCTGAACAGCTTCAACGGCGAGCTTCACCTTGCCCTGCGTGCGGCGCTGAATGCAGCGGCGGCCGATGCCAGCGTGCGCTGCCTGGTGCTCACGGGTGCGGGCCGCGGTTTTTGCGCCGGGCAAGACCTCAGCGACCCCCGGCTCAGTGCCCACCCCGGCAACCCGGCGCAGGGCTTGAACGATGTGCTGGTGCAGTTCTACAAGCCGCTGATCCTGCAACTCAAGGCCATGCCGGTTCCTGTGCTCGCAGCAGTTAATGGCGTGGCCGC
>JAYUPO010000604.1:0-5708 GCA_043760085.1 Burkholderiales bacterium | reverse complement strand
CGCGGCGAGGGTGCGCACGATCAGGAAGACGTGTTTGGAGTTCATGGTGGGTCCCGGGTAGGTCGAGGCATCAATCGAGGCATCAATCGAGGTTCTTGCCGATCATGCGGATCAAGAACACCGCGGCGATGTTGGCCAGCACCACGGCAAACAACGCCCCGGCCGAGGCCACGCCCACGTCGAAATTCATCAAGGCCTGCTTGAAGATCAGGAAGGCCATGTTGGTGCTCTCGTTGCCCGGCCCGCCGCCCGTGGTGGTGAAGATTTCGGCGAACACGCTCATCAGGAAAATCATCTCGATCATCACCACCACGGCAATCGGCCGGCCCAGGTGCGGCAGGGTGAGGAACCAGAACTTCTGCAGCGCGTTGGCGCCGTCCATGCCCGCGGCTTCCATCTGGTCAGCGTCTAACGATTGCAATGACGTGATGAAGATCAGGCAGGCAAACGGCAGCCACTGCCAGGCCACCATCAAGATCACGCTGAACAGCGGCCAGTTGGTCAGCCAGTCCACCGGCTCGGCGCCGAAGAACAGCGCCACCTGGGCCAGCACGCCATAGATGGGGTTCATCATCATGTGCTTCCACAGCAGCGCATTGGCCGTGGGCATGACGAAGAAGGGCGAGATCAACAGCACGCGAACGATGCCGCGCCCCGGGAACGGTGCATGCACCAGCAAGGCCAGCGCCACGCCCAGCACCACGGTGATGGCGATCACCGCGCCGAGCAGCGTGAGTGTGTTCACCACCGAGGCGCCGAAGTCGGGATCGGTGATGAAGTATTCGAAGTTCGCCAGGCCAATGAAATCTTTCTCGCCGGGCTGCATGAGGTTGTAGCGCACCAGCGAAAAATAGATCGTCATCAGCAGCGGCACGATCATCCACAGGAAGAGCGTGACCACGGCGGGCGCCATGAGGGCGCGGGGGAGCAGGCGGGTCATGACCGGGCTTGGTAAGCCTGCTGGCGCATAGATAGCGCGGCCCGCACAGCATGCTTGCTGAGCGGGCCGCGGATTGCGTCAAGCGTTACTTGTAGTACCCGCCCTTCTTCATTTCGCGGTCAGCCGCCAACTGCGCTGCCTTCAGCGCCGCATCGACCGTGACCTTGCCGGCAAGCGCCGCGCTCATCTGCTGGCCCACCGCGATGCCGATGGCCTGGAACTCAGGGATGGCTGCGAACTGCACACCCACATACGGGCTCTTGGGCAGCGTGCTGTCGCTGGGGTTGGCGCTGTCGATGGCCTTCTTCTCGGCATCGGCAAACTTGGCGGCCTTCACGAACTCGGGGTTGGCGTAGGTGCTCTTGCGCGTGCCGGTGGGCACACCGGCCCAGCCCTTTTCCTTGGCCACCAGGTTGATGTAGTCCTTTGAAGTGGCCCAGGCGATGAACTTCTGCGCCTCGGCCGCGTTCTTCGTGCCCGCGGGAATGGCCAGGGCCCAGGCCCACAGCCAGTTGGCGCCCTTTTGCGTGGCCTTGTACGGGCCTTGCGCGAAGGCCACTTTGTCAGCCACCTTGCTTTGCTTGGGGTCGGTGATGAAGCTGGCGGCGATGGTGGCGTCGATCCACATGCCGCACTTGCCTTCGTTGTACAGGGCCAGGATTTCATTGAAGCTGTTGGCGCTGGAGCCGGGCGGGCCGTACTTCTTCAACAGATCGACATAGAAGGTGACGGCTTCCTTCCAGGGTGCGCTTTGCAACTGCGGCTTCCACGACATGTCGAACCACTGGCCGCCGAAGCTGTTGACCATGGTGGTCAAGAACGCCATGTTGTCGCCCCAGCCCGGCTTGCCACGCAGGCAGATGCCGTACACGCCTTCCTTGGGGTTGTGCATCTTGGCCGCGGCGGCTTTCACGTCGTCCCAGGTGGGGCGCTCGGCGAACTTGATGCCGGCCTTGTCGGCCAGATCCTTGCGGTACATGAGCATCGAGCTTTCGCCATAGAACGGTGCGGCGTAGAGCTTGCCCTCCACGCTCAGGCCGCCGCGCATGGCGGGCAGCAGGTCGTCAATGTCATAGGCGGCGTCGGTCTTGATCTCGTTGAGCCAGCCCTTCTTGCCCCAGATCGGGGTTTCGTACATGCCGATGGTCATCACGTCGAACTGCCCGCCCTTGGTGGCGATGTCGGTGGTGACGCGCTGGCGCAGCACGCCTTCTTCGAGCGTCACCCACTTCAGCTTGATGCCGGGGTTGGCCTTCTCGAAATGCGGGCTGAGCTTTTGCATCTCGATCATGTGGCCGTTGTTAACGGTCGCGATAACCAGATCGCCGGCCTGGCTGGCGCCGGCCAGGGCAAACAAGCTGGTGAGTAGGACAGTGGCCTTGAGCTTCATGTGGGGAGTCTCCTGTGGGTTCAATACGCGGTGCAATGCCTGGCGCTGTGGGACCCGATGGCAGCACAGCAGCGGGGCGAAAGATAGTGCGGCGCGCCGGTTACACCTGATACCGGGGCAGCGATGTTGCGTACTTCATTGCGCAAATTGATCGGTAATTTCCCTGATCAATGCAATTGCGTACTGAACATGGCCTGGCATCGGTTCATCGAGCCGCGCGCTTTGCGGCGATATCACTTGGACGCGCCGTTGAGACTCAGGCCCAGCGGCGCGTCGCTGTTCAACCAGGTCGTCGCTGTCACGGCGGCGTGGCGCCCGGCGCCATCAGAAGTCGCCGTCCTTCACGTACGGATAGCTCCACAGCGTCAACTGCAGCAGGCACGACTTGACCCAGGCCGCATGCATCTTGTCGACTTCCGCTGCCGGGTGGCCCTTGTTGGCGAGAAAGGGCTTGAGTGTGAAGGTCACCGGGAAGATCAGCGCGAACAGGTCGCGAAACGGCACGATGTCGGTCGAGGCCGCGCCGTCGGTGCGGTTCTTCCTGCTGCGGTGGTGGCGCAATCCGATCTCGTGCTGGTAGTCGAGCCAGCGTTGGTCGTACTCGGCGCGCGCGGTGTCGAGTATCCATTGGCCGAATCGCCTGCGCACCGCACCGAGGTAGTCGCCGAGCGGCTTGCCGCCGCCCTTGGCGCTGAACGAAGCCAACAGATGGGGCTGCGAGCCGACGAAGCCGTACCAGACGTCGAGGATCTGCTCGACCTGGTCCTTGACGACCTCATGCGACAGGCGCAGCTGCTTGATGTCGTCGTCGCCGAACAACGCGCTCGCCTTCATCAGCTCGAAATCGGCGAGGCTCAGCGGCGAGCGTGCGACCGCTGCGGTGCCGGCGGTATAGCCGGGAAGATCGAATGTCATGGGCAGACTCCTGTGGCTAACGATCCGGACCCCGCGTCCGGCTTCATCACGGCCGACAATACGCAGGCTGCGCCTTCACCACCAGAAGGCACATTTCGGTAAGGTGGCTGCCCGATGATTCACGACAAGCCTGCAACGTCCGCGACTCACGAGCCGGCGCGTGCCAGCGCGACCCCCGTGGCGGCGATGGTCGAGAGCATCGTCGGCTGCAAGTGGTCGCTGCGCCTGCTCGATCAGTTCGCGGAAGGTCACAGCCGGCCCAGCGAACTGCTGCGCGCCTGCCCGAGCCTGTCGGCGAAGGTGATGAATGAGCGGCTGCGCAAGATGCTGCGCTTCGGCATCGTCGAACGCACGGTGTTCGGCACCAAGCCTCCCCTCGAAGTGGTGTACCTGCTGACGCCTTTCGGGCGGCGCTTCATGGGCATCCTCGCCGAGGTGCGGCAGTTGCAGGCGACTATCGACGATGCGCAGCCGCCGGCAGCCGGCTGATTCCGGCAAGAGCCCGCCGCGCTCGAGAAGTCATGGCGTAGTGCGTCATGATCGTGCTGTTCACCGGTTAGGCGAAGCCGTCGTCCGTCCCCTACTTCCCCAACCCCATCTGCCTGCCCACCTCGGTATAGATCTTGATCCGCTCCGCCATGAAGGCATCCATCCGCTCAACGCCAACGTTAACCAGCTCGAACCCGCTCTTGGCCGCCAGCTCCTTCATCTCGCCTTCCGCATTCAACGCCGCGAACAGGTCGGACAAGCGCTTGCGCACATCAGGCGGCGTGCTCTTGGGCACGCCGATGCCGCGGAACGCGCCATCGACCCAGTCGACCCCCAGCTCCTTGAACGTGGGCACCTCGGGCAAGAGCGGGTGGCGCTTGTCCATGGCCACGGCTAGCGCGCGAACCTTGCCCTTGTTGGCAATGGCAAAGGGCGTGTAGCTCATGGCGCCTTCAACGTGCGCACCCAGCACCGCCAGGCTCAGGTCGCCCGTGCCCTTGTACGGCACGTAGTTGGTCTTCACACCAAAGGCGTGGTTCATGCGTTCGTGCGCGGCGTGGTTGGCCGAATTCTGGCCCGAGCCGCCCAGGTTCAGCTTGCCCGGCTGCTCTTTGGCCGTCTTGATGAAGTCAGCAAAGCTCTTGATCGCGCTTTGCTCGGGCACCACCAGCGCGTCGGGCGTGTAGTGATACCAGAACACCGGCGTCACATCAGCCGTCTTGTATTGAACGTTGCCTTCCATGGGTTGCAACACGGTGTGCGGCAGGTTCACGCCGACGATGTTCACGCCGTCACCAGCCAGCTGGTTCATGGTGCTCCACATCAACGCGCCGCCGGCGCCGGCCTTGTATTGGATGATGGTGTCGATGGCCGGGCACTTCTTTTTCAACACCACCTGCTGGTGGCGCGCCGAGAGGTCTGATTCACCGCCCGGCGGGAAGGCCTGCCAGTACATCAAGCTCTTTTCGGGGCAAGGCTGGGCTTGGGCCAGGGCGCTGGCGCATACGGCCAGGGCAATGAACAGAATGCGCTTCATGTTGAACCTTGTCTTCGCGGGTTGATTTGTTCAGTGGGAGTGGGCGCCGCCGCCCAGCGGCTTGACAGGTACTTTCAGGTGCAAGGTTTCGGTCTTGCCGTCTTTGCCCATCACCACCAGCGTCAGCGGCACCAGGGCGCCGGGCTTCATGGGCAGCTTCAGATCCATCAGCATCAGGTGGTAGCCGCCGGGCTTGAGTTCCACCATCTTGCCGGGGGGCAAGTCAAGCACATCCACGGCGCGCATTTTCATGGTCGAGCCCTCCATCTTCATCTCATGGATCTCGGCCATGCCGGCCATGGGGGTCGACGCCGACACCAGCTTGCCGCCCTGGGCGGAGGTGATGCGCATGAAGGCGCCCGTGGCCTGCTGCTGGCCCACGGTGCCGCGCACCCAGGCCTCGGTGACGGTGGTTTGCGCCTGTGCGTGAGTGACGGCCAGGCCGGCCAGCACGGCCGTGAACAGAACAGTACGAATGATCTTCATCATCAAGCCCAGATAAGGTTATACGGAACGTTGGCTGCGGTCGGCCGCATTCTTCTTTTCAATCGCCTGGCGGGCCTGCTGCCATTCTTCCTCACCCCATTTCAGCAAGCTTGAAAAGTTGCCGCCGGTGCTTTGGTACTGGCCGCCGTCAATGGCCACGGTCTGGCCGTTCATGTATTCCGATTGTGGGCACAGCAGGTAAACCGCCAGGTTGGCCAGCTCGGGCATGCGCCCGGCGCGCTGCATCGGGTTGCCGGGTTGCACCCGGTGCTCGCTGCCGCCCGGGTTCAGCCGCGCGCTCATGCCTTCAGTGGGGAACAGGCCCGGTGCGATGGCATTGAAGCGTATGCCGCGCCCGGCCCATTCCACCCGACTTCAACAGTCCGCCCGCCAAAACTCCGGAATGCACCAATTGAATCAAGGACTTGGAAGCGCGGCGCTGAAAAGCTTGT
>JAYUPO010000603.1:0-5711 GCA_043760085.1 Burkholderiales bacterium | reverse complement strand
GCGTCGGTGTCGGCCTGGAGGTGGCCGTCTTCAATCGCGATGTGCATGGCGCGGCCGAGCGCACCGTGCCAGGTTTGGACCATGTCAACCAGGGCGTCGCGCACTGGGCCGGGGCGGTCGTCGAACTCCACCGCGCCGCTGATGTAGATGCAGCCCGAGTCCACCTCTTCTGTCACCCGGTGCACCCAGCGCTCGAACAGCGCACGCAGGCGCGGCAGGCCACGCGGCTCTTTCATGGCCGGCGCAAAGACCTCGGCTTCGAAGCGGGCGTGGTATTCACGGATCACCGCGATCTGTAATTCCTCGCGCGAGCCGAAGTGGGCGAACACGCCCGACTTGCTCATCTTCGTCACCTCCGCCAGCACGCCGATGCTCAGGCCCTCAAGCCCCGAGCGCGTGGCCAGGCGCAGCGCGGCATCGATGATGACGCCGCGGGTCTGGCGGCCCTTGGGCAGCGCGCTGGCCAGCGCCAGGCGTGAGGCAGGCGGGTCAGCGGATAGCGAAGCGGGTGCGCGGGACGAGGCGGCCATGGCGGCATGTATGAAACGAACGATCGTGCTATTTTGCGGGAAACTTTCCCCGCCATGGCCTGCGCCCGTGGACTATTTCTAGGCCGCCCAGCCTAGAAGATCACGGCAATGGCGCATGATGGGTCTGGGTTCGGGCGGAGTGAGCGCCTATTGAACCCAGTCTTGGGATTGTTTACCCTTGCTTTTCATGGACGTGCTTCAGCTTGATGTCTCGGGCCGGCCCCAGGCCTGGATCGCCCCACGCGAGGCGGCCGTGCTGTATGCCTGCGACGCCGTGGCCTGGACCCTGGGCACCGCTTGTCATGTGCTGCGCGGCGGCATTCAGCGCGCCACGGGTGTGCAGTCGCGCATCGAGGTGCACCCCATCATTGCCGTGCGCGGCGCGGTGCCGGCACGGGCTTGGCGCATCACCCCGGCGCTGAGCAACCCCAAGCTGTTCAACCGCGACCGCCAGTTGTGTGCCTACTGTGGCGGGCGCTTTCACTTCAGCGACCTGACGCGCGAGCACATCAACCCGGTATCGCGCGGCGGCTTTGACACCTGGATGAACTGCATCACCGCCTGCCGCACCTGCAACGGCAGAAAGGGCAACCGGCTGCCCGAAGAGGCGCGCATGAGCCTGCTGTACCTGCCCTACGTGCCCAGCCTGCATGAAGACATGATCCTGCGTGGCCGGCGCATCCTGGCCGACCAGATGGATTTCCTGCTCGCCAGCGTGCCCGCGCACAGCCGCCTGCATGGCTGACACGCTGGCACACCGGGTGGCCCACAGGTGCGGCCACAGCGGCAGACACCTGCGGTTTACACGGCAGCGTTAAGCTGCCTCAAACCCGGGGTCAACGCCCCGACACCGCCTCGCGTTGCCCTGCCATCCTTCTATTCACAGTGAGTACCCTGCCATGAACCGCCTGCTCGTCACCACCACCGCCCTGGCCGCTTTGCTTGCCCTGGGCGGCTGCACCACCACCAGCCCCGATGTCGTGTCGCGCCACGACGCCCAGCGCCTGGCCACGGTGCAAGACGGCGTGGTGCTGTCGCTGCGCCCGGTGGTGGTTGATGGCACACAAAGCGGTGTTGGCGCCACGGCCGGTGGTGTGGTGGGCGGCATTGCCGGCTCGTCGGTCGGCGGGCGGCGCGAAGCCGTGGCAGTGGGCGTGATCGGTGCCGTGGTGGGCGGCCTGGTGGGCAACGCCATGGAACGCAGCGGCACGCGCGAAGAGGCGGTGGAAATCCTGATCCAGCTGAAGAACGGCGAGCGCCGCTCCATCGTGCAGGCCAAGGCCGGCGAAACCCTGGCGGTGGGCGACTCAGTGGTGATCGTGGCCACCGGCGGCAAGGTGCGCGTGACCAAGGCGCCAGCGGTCACCGCCCCCGCGGCCGCGCCGCGGTCTTGATCTGTAGCTACGCCGCGGCCGCGCTGGGTGCGGCCACCGCCTGCGCCGCCACGAAGCGGTCTTTCAGGTCGTTGAAATTGCGCAGC
The DNA here is from genome assembly GCA_043760085.1 of Burkholderiales bacterium. Taxonomy (GTDB): domain Bacteria; phylum Pseudomonadota; class Gammaproteobacteria; order Burkholderiales; family Burkholderiaceae_C; genus Rubrivivax. The sequence continues at coordinate 3,701 of JAYUPO010000603.1, read as the reverse complement.
GAATGCAGGTGCAGGTAGAGCAGTTCCAGCCCGTCGTTGCGCGCCAGTTCTTCCAGCGCCGCACCGGGCAATTCGCGCAGCTTCTTGCGGTCCACCGCCAGAAAGCCGCTGAGCGACGTCTTCGGCCCGCCCGGCTGCGCCAGGTCAGCCTGCATCGGCGCCAACAGTTTCAGTTCGGCCAGCTTGCGGCCAAAGGCCTGGGTGCGCATGAACTGGGCCTGGTATTCCTGCAAGAACTTCAGCACACCCTGGGTGTAGGGCGTGGGCTTGCTGTCGTCGCCAAACAGGCGCTGGCCCAGGCCGGCCTGGTTGAAGCCGCTGTAGGCCTCGTCGATGCACACCGTGAAGGTCTTGCCATCGGCGGCGCCTGAAAACACGAACGGGTAGCGGCGCACAAAGGCCGGCACGTACTTCGTGCTCCACTTCAGCGCGGCGTCGAGGTACAGGTTCTGTTTGGCACGCAGGCCCAGGATGGCCGCGGGCATGACCTCTTCACCCTTGCCGGCAAAGACGATGGCGTAGTCGTCACTGGCCGGTGCGAACTCCACCGCCATCAGCGGCACGGCATTGACCTGGCGCGCGAAGCCGAAATCGGCGCCCGCCTGCAAGCTCCATTGGCCATGGCGCAGATGCGTCATCGGCACCGCGGTTTCGTAGATCAGCATCTGCGTGGCCATGGCGAATTTTCCTGTGCAGTCAGAAGTTTGGTGATTCAAATTATCAGGTGCCGCGGCGGCGCCCGCACCTCGGGTTACTCCACCTTGCCGATGCGGCGCACCGCCTGCGACATGAGAAGCGCGTCGGCCGCCCAATAGGCCTGGAACTCCGGCGCATCGAGATACTCGATGGGGCTGCCGGCGCGCCCAATGGTGGCCACCACCTGCGGGTCGGCCGCCACCTTGCGCGCCGCCGCGCGCAGCCGCGCTACCACCTCGTCGCTCGCGAGCGCGGGCACGAACAGGGCCGACCACTGCGCAAACTGCACCGGTACGCCGCGCTGCTTGAAGCTGGGCACATCGGGCAACGCCGCCAGCGGCTGTTCACCCCAATGCGCCAGTGCGCGCAGCTTGCCGGCCTTGATCTGCTGCGCCACGGTTGAAGGCCCGCTGGCCACCGCATCCACCTGCCCGCCCAGCAGGGCCAGCAGCGCCGGGCCGGCACCGGTGTAGGGTATGTGGACGATGTGCAGGCCGCTGCGCGCCTTGAGCATTTCCATCGGCACATGCATCGTGCCGTAGTTGCCCGAGCTGCCGTAGTTGAAGCGGCCGGGCTGGCGCGTCACGTCGGCGGTGAAGTCGGCCAGCGTCTTCCGGGGTGAATCCGCCCGCACCACCAGCACGGTCGGGTCGGCGGTGAAGCGCGCGATGGGCTTGAACTGGTCGAGCGTGAAGGCCGGCTTGCGGCCCAGCAGGGCGTCGGCCTCGGGCAGGATGGAAATTGACGACAGGCTCAGCAGCAGCGTGTAGCCGTCGGCCGGCGCGCGCGCGGCCAGGCTGATGCCGGTGGCCCCGCCGGCGCCAACCTTGTTTTCCACCACCACCGGCTGCTTCAGTTCGCGCGCCAATGCCTCGGCCACGGGCCGCGCCACGGTGTCGGCCACGCCGCCGGGCGGGAAGGGCACGATCAGCGTGATCGCGCGTTCCGGGTAGCCGGCTTGCGCCAGCGCCGTGCCGGCCCAACAACAAGCCAACGCGCAGGCGATCATGGCGCGGCGCACCGAGGCGAAACCGGGCCGCTGCCGGGTCATCAATGAAGCAAATTGCATGGTCGCTTTCAGTACCTGGGGTATGCCCGAAGCCGGGCGGCCAAATGCTACGCTCACGGCCCCGGAGTCTTCAGCTTGCAGCCAGGCCACTCATGACACGCAGGCCCCTGTTTTTCAAATTGATGTTGACGCTGGCCGGCTCCTGCTTCGCGCTGGCCCACCCGGCCCAGGCGCAGGACTACCCGAGCCGGCCCGTTCGCATCATCGTGCCCTTCGCGCCCGGCGGCTCGGCCGATGTCTTTGGCCGCTTTGTGGCCAAGAGTCTGCAAGAGGCGCTGGGCCAGAACGTGATCATCGACAACCGCCCCGGCGCGGGCTCGGTGATCGGCACCGACGCCGTGGCCAAGAGCGCGGCCGACGGCTACACGCTGCTGCTGATGTCGAACACGCACACGGTGAACGAGTCGCTCATCCCCAACAAGCCGTTCCAGTTGCTGCGCGACTTTTCGCCGATTGCGCCGCTGAATTATTCAGACCTGGTGCTGGTGGCCAAGCCCGGCCTGGCGCAGAACAGCCTGCCCGAGCTGATCGCTGCGGCCAAGGCCAAACCGGGCGGCATGTCGTACGCCTCGTCGGGCCCGGGCACGCCGTACCACATGGCCGGCGAGCTGTTCAAGGCGCTGGCCGGCATCGACATCGTGCACATCCCGTACAAGGGCAGCGCCGGCGCACGCACCGATGTGTTAGGTGGCCAGGTCGAGCTGATGTTCGACGCCATCCCCACCATGGCCGAGCACATCAAGGCCGGCAAGGTGAAGGCCCTGGGCACCACCGGCAAGGCGCGTTCGACCACCCTGCCCGACGTGCCCACCGTGGCCGAGAGCGTGCCCGGCTATGAAGCCACGCTCTGGCTCGGCCTGATGGCGCCCAAGGGCACGCCGGCAGCGGTGGTGGCGCGCTTGAACGCCGAGGTGGGCAAGATCACCGGCAACGCCGACGTGCGCAAGGTCTGGGCCGTGCAAGGCACCACGGCCATGACCATGGGCGTGGACGAATTCACCCGCTATGTGCAGGCCGACATTGCCAAGTGGGCGCACATCGTCAAGGTCTCCGGCGCCAAGGCGGAATGACGGCATCACCCACCTTGCACCTGCTGTGTGCGGGCGCGGCGCAAGGCTTGGTCAAAGCAGTGCAGCCGGCCTTGGCTGCGCACGGTGGTTTGAGCGCGCAATACGGCGCCGTGGGCGTCTTGCGCGAGGCGCTGTTGGCCGGTGCGCCGTGCGATGTGATGATCACCACGCAAGCCATGCTCAGCGATCTGGCCGGCAGCGGCGCACTGCGCGCTGCCGGCGCCGCCAGCCTGGGCCGCGTGGCCACCGGCGTGGCCGTGTGCCGCGGCGCGGCGCACCCGGCACTGGCCACGCGCGACGATCTGCGCCGCGTGCTGCAAGGCGCCGCGGCGCTGTACTTTCCCGATGCGCAGCGCTCCACCGCGGGCATCCACTTCAGCAAGGTGTTGGCTGAACTGGGCCTGGCGCAAACGCTGGCGCCGCGCCTGCACCAGTTTCCCAATGGCGCCACGGCCATGCGTGAAATGGCCTTGGCCGGCGCGCCGGGGGCCGTGGGCTGCACGCAGGTGAGTGAAATTCTTTATGCCGAAGGCGTTGAGCTGGTCGCCGCGTTGCCGCCAGGGTTCGAGCTGGCCACCGAATACAGCGCGGCCGTTGGCAGCAACAGCCAGAACGCGGCGCTGGCCGAACGGTTCATCAACCTGCTGCGCAGCCCCAACGCCGCAAGCCTGCGCCGCGACGCTGGCTTTGAAGACTGAGAACTTGTGAACGAACCGGCCATGCGCCACACCATTGCTCGCCCCGCAGCGGCGGTTTTGCTCGGCCTGTTGATCACGCTGTTAACGACCGGCTGGGCTCGCGCGCAGGACTACCCCAGCCGCCCCATCCGCATCGTGGTGCCCTTTTCGCCGGGCGGCGCGGTAGAC
>JAYUPO010000602.1:0-16476 GCA_043760085.1 Burkholderiales bacterium | reverse complement strand
CAGGGCGGCCCTGACGATGGCATCCACCGCCGGAAACGCCGCCACCGTCAACACCTGCTGCGCCGCGACAGGCAGGCTCAAAGCGGCCAGGGTGCAGGCCGCCAACGGCCGCAACAGGCGCCAGGCCCAGGCAGGGGTGCTGGCGGGGGTGCTGGCGAACACCCGCGCTGCGCGGGTGCAAACGAGCGCGCGCGCTGCGCGGGCGCATACGAATGCGCGCGCTGCGCGGGCGAGGGGACGGTGCGGGTGGGTCGGTGCCTCGTCGCGCATGGGGGGCTCGGTGTCGCGCGCCGCTGGCTTCGGTGTGCGCGGGGGGTTGCGCCCATCATTCGGGCCTTGCGGCCGGGTCATCTTGAAAGCGCTTTCACACTGTACGGAAGCCGGCCTGGGCTGTCAACGCAGGGTTAGTGCGAAGTCGGAAGGGAAGCAGCCAGGTGAGTGGTTGCCAAGTCCGACAGCGCTTCAGGCCGAGGCCGTGTGCAGGGTGGACTCGCGCACGATCAACCGTGGCGCGGGCAAGGTGGCCGTGGGGGTTTCACCGGCCAGCAACTGGAGCATGGCGCGCGCGGCGATCTGGCCGAGTTCGTACACCGGGTGGTGCACGGTGGTCAGCGGCGGCAGGGTGTACAGCGCACTGGCCAGGTCATCAAAGCCCACCAGCGACACATCGTGCGGCACGCGCAGGCGCTGGCGGTGCAGGCCCAGCGCCGCACCAAAGGCCATTTGGTCGTTGGCGGCAAACACGGCGGTGAAGGGTTCGGCGCTTTCAAGCAGGCGCTGCAAGGCTGCCAAGCCGCTGTCTTCGGTGTACTGGCCTGGCACCACTAACGCCGGGTTGAAGGCGACACCGGCTTCCGCCAGCGCCGCCTTGTAGCCGCGTTGCCGGTCTTTGGCGTCAGGGTGCCTGGGGTCGCCGGCAATGAAGGCGATGCGTCGGTGGCCCAGCTTGAGCAGGTGCTGCGTGGCCAGGCGCCCGCCTTCGAAGTTGTCGAAGGGCAGTGCCACCAGCCCGCTGGCCTTCAGGCTGCGCCCGGTCACCACCACCGGCAAGGCTTGCGCCAGGTTGCTCAGCGCCGCGTCGCTCAGGCGTCCGGTGAGCACGATGATGCCGTCGACCCGGCGCGAGCGCAGCACATCGATGCATCGCGCCTCGGCGGCCGCGTTCCAGTGGCCGCTGACGAACAGCGGGCTGTAGCTGGCGAGCGCCAGTTCGTCTTCAATGCCGCGCAGGGCGCCGCCGTAAAAGGGGCTGTCCAGCGCCTGCGAGACCACGCCAATGCTCAAGGTGCGCCCGCCGGCCAGGCCGCGCGCCACCGGGTTGGGCACAAAGTGAAGCGTGGCAACAGCCTCGTCCACCGCCTGGCGCTTGGCGTCGCTGACCACCGCCGTGCCGTTGAGGATGCGCGACACCGTGCTGGGCGACACGCCGGCGGCTTGCGCCACCATCTCGAGCGTGACCTTGCCGTTGTCGGGGGCAGGCGGCGCGGGCGGCCGGCGCTTGCGCTGGCTTGGGCTGGGGCTTTTGCGTGTGCGCATGGGGGCCTTGGATCGCGCCCTCACCGAGTGCAGGGAGCCTTTTTGTGAGGCCGTAGTCTAAGAACTTGTCCGTAAACAGGAGGGCCCTGCGCCGGGGCCCCATTGGGCACAGGCGTAGGAGCGAGGCGCGCCGCGGTGTGTCCTGGCTGGCCGAATCAAGGCACGAAATTCACGTCATCGAAGTAAAACGTGCCGCCACCGCCCGCCGCGCCGGTGGTGCCGAAGTTGAAGAAGATCGACGCCTTGTTGAAGGTGTACGCCAGGTTCAGCGCCGCGGTGCCGCTGGCCTGGTTGGCGAAGTTGAAGGTCAAGGTTTGCCAACCATTGGCCACCGTGGTGAGGGCCTCGGTTTCCACCGAATGGGTGGCGTCAGCCGCGTCTTCCACCTTCAGGCGCACCGGAATGCCTGCGGCCGGCACGTACACCCGCACCGTCATGGTCTTGGCGCTGGCGCTGAAGGGAATGGTGGCGATGGAGAAGTTGGCGCCGGTGGAAACCGTGGTGCCGGCCCACAGTTCAGCGGTGGCGCTCTTCACAACCTTGGCCACCAGGTTGCTGCCACCGGCCGGGTCGGCCGCGACGGTGGCGTTTTCAGCGCCGCCGAAGCCGGTGAGCGTGTACGTCACCGCACCGTTGTCAAAGGTGATGGGCAGCCCCGCTGTGCCGGGTGGCACAGCGGCGGCGGCCGGGTAAACCAGGTCTTCGAAGTAGTAGGTCTTGGCGCCACCTGCCGCCGCGCCGGTGGTGCCGAAGTTGAAGAAGATCGAGGCCCGGTTGTAGGTGTTGGCCAGGTTCAGCGCGGGGGTGCCGGCCACCGGGTTGGCAAAGTTGAAGCTCAGTGTTTGCCAGCCACCAGCCACCGTGGTGGTGGCCTCGGTTTCCACGCTCTTGCTGCCATCGGTGGCGTTCTCCACTTTCAGGCGCACCGGCGTGCCGGCCGTGGGCGACCAGACCCGCACGGTGATGGTTTGCGCGCTGGCACTGAAGCCGATGGCGGCAATGGTGTTGTTCGCCAGGTTCGACACCGTGGTGCCGGCCCACACTTCGGCGGTGCCACTTTTGATCACTCGGGCGACCTTGTTGGCCGCGTTGCTGGGGTCGTTCTGGATGCTGGAATCTTCGGCGCCGCCAAAGCCGGTCAAGACCGGGGCACTGCCTTCGTCCATGGTGATGGTGGTGGTGTTGGCGGCGGCGGCGCACGCTGCACTGAACGTGGCGCCGTTGAAGGCCAGGTCGTCCAGGTAATAGGTCTTTGCCCCGCCCGCAGCGACGCCGGTGGTGCCGAAATTGAAGAACACCGAAACCCGGTTGTAGACATTGGCCAGGTTCAGCGCCGGGGTGCCAGCGGCCGGGTTGGCGAAGTTGAAGTCCAGCGTTTGCCAGCCACCGGCCACCGTGGTGGTGGCTTCGGTTTCCACGCTCTTGCTGCCATCGGTGGCGTTTTCCACCTTGATGCGCACCGGCGTGCCTGCGGCCGGTGACCACACGCGCGCCGTCAGCTTGGTCAGCGTGTTGGTGAAGGGCAGCGCGGCGATGGTGTTGTTCGGGCACACCGCCACCGTGGTGCCGGCCCACAGCTCGGCGGTGGCAGATTTGACGACCTTGGCCACCCGGTTGGCCGCAATGGTGGGGTCAACGACGACGGTGGAATCTTCAGCGCCGCCAAAACCGGTGAGCACCGGTGCCAGCGTTTCGTCAAAGCTCACCAATCGGGTCTCGATGACCGGCACCACGGTGTTGTAGGCCTGCTGCGAGCTGGCGGCGGCGTTGAGGTTGCCCGCTGCATCGCTAAAGCGGCCCGCGGCAATGCTGAGCGCGATACTGCCCGCGCTGTTGGGCGTGGGCGTGACCACCAGTGTGGCGCTGCTGCCGCCAACGCGGGTGAAGGTGCCCTTGCTGCCACCGGCCACGGTGATGTCGTCGGCCGCGAAGCTGGTGCCCACGTCTTCATTGAAGGCGAAGCTGAAGGTCACGTCGCCGCTGGCGGTGGTGGCGGCGATGTTGTCGGTGATGGTTACCACAGGCGGGGTGGTGTCTGCCGGCGGGTTGTTTTGGGCCGGTGGCGCTTCGGCACCGCCACCGCCACAAGCCGCCAGCAACGATGTTGCCGCAGCCAGGGCGCAGATCGACAAAGAAAGTGACTTCGAACGTTGTGTCATGTGGAGGTGTCCGGTGGGCAGGTCTGGAGGCGCCGCTCAGCTTGAAGAGCGGCTGCGCGAAAGGGGCGGCGGCAGGCCGCTGGGAACAGAAAAGGAGCGCGAGTAGAAAGTCTGAAAGCGCTTTCACAAGTATCGAGAATGTGAACCGACCTGGCAAGCGCCAAAGACCCGGGCTTACCCGTAGCGGCTAGGTGGGCCGGGTTTGGGCTCAGCTACCCGAGGCCCGCGCCAGCGTGCCCGGCGCCACGTTCAGGCGCTGGCCAGTACTGAAGCGCACCTCGATGGCAGCCTTGCCGGCATTGAACGCGAGGTAAGTGCGCTGGCCATCAGCACGCTTGAACACCTGGTACAGCGTGGTGTCGGCATGCACTGAAAGATCGGGCGCGCCCATCTCCACCAGGCTGAGCAAGTAGTGCAAGGTGTGGGTGCGCGAATCGCCCAATTCCACCGCGCCCCAGCGGTTCCACTGCGCCAGCGCCGCAGCCGGGTCGGCCTGCGCCAGGTACTTGGCAAAGATGTCTTGCCAGATGTCGGGCGGGTCGAACTTGTTGCCACGCGCGGCCCAGGTGGCCTGCTCGGCGGCCAGCGCACCGAGGTTGCGCTTCACATAAGCCGGGTCGCGCGCGAAGTAGGTGGACACCGTGGTCATGGGCAGCAGGTTGATGCCGGTGGCTTGCCTCGGCTCGTCAGTCCACCAGGTGTTGTGCGCGTACTTGCCACCGAACAGCATGCTCACGTCGGGGTTCTTGTATTCGGGCGCGATGACCAGGCGGTGGATGTCAAACCAGTAGTGCTGCACCGATTCGGTTTCGGTGGCCAGCAGCCAGATGCCCAGGTCGCGCAGCGCGGCGTCGCCATTCACCTCGCCCCACAAGATGAGCCCGGTCCAGGCGTTCAGCGCCTCGGAAGACGACTCCTGGTTGTTTCCCTGCGCACCCAGGCCGATGCCCGAGGCCCAGGAGTGGCCTTCGTAAAGATCGAAGTTGCGCAGGAAGGGGAAGTCGGCGCGGCCGCGCTCGGCGGTGGCGATGTCTTTGACCAGCAGATCAATCATGTCGCCCCACTGCCCACGCGCCGCCCAGGCCGGGTCGCGCAGCGCGATCTCGGCCACCGCGCGGATCCAGTAGCCGTAGTGGAAGTGGTGGTCGTTCATTTGCACGACGCTGAAGTATTCCTCGGGGTACGCCGCCACCGTGCTGCGCTTTTGGTCCCAGTGGAAATAGGTCTTGCGCTCTGCGCCCGAGAACCAGGTTTCGATGCGCGTCTTCAGCAGCGTGAGCAGTTGCGCGCGGGCTTCGGTGTCGCCTTGCTGCTCGAAGACATCGAGCATCTTCACCACGCGCAACAGGCCCTTGCCCTGCCAGTACGGCCCCTGGCCGTTCTCCAGCATCATGCGCCGGGCGTTGCGCAGATCGGTCTTCATCACATCGCGCAATTCGCCCAGGCGCGGCGCTGCGGTGATGGCCGGCCAGTACGGCACAAAGCCGGTGTAGCGCGTGGTGGTGCTGAACTGCGCGGCGGCCAGCAAGCGGACCTTGCCGCGCACCGTGTCATAGCCTGGGCCAAGCTTGTCTTGCACGCTGGCGTTGCCGTGCCAATGGTGCGGGTACAGGCCCAGCAGCGGGCCGGGGTCGGCGCCTTCCATGGCGCGGGTCTGCGCGCTGAAGGTGGTGTGCACGGCGCCGGTTTGGCCGTCCACCTTCCACTGCACTTGAGTGTTAAGCAGTTGGCTGTAGGCATGGCGCGCCAGCAAGGCCAGCGTGGCGGGCGTTTCGTCGGGCAGGGCGGCGGCTGAAAAATAGCCGCGCCCGGCGGGCAGATGGCCCAGCCATTCAGTGGGCGAGCGCTGTTCCCAGCGCACGCCCGTAGGGCCAAACAGTGCGTAGGGCGTGCCGTTCACACGCAACACCAGTGCGCGCGGGTCAGCCGCTTGCATGCGCTCGCCCGCGGCGGGCAGGCGCAGCCGCACATCGCCGCGGCCGAGCTGGAACCAGGCATACGGGCTGCCATGGGCGATGGTGGCCTGCCACTCGTCGGCGCCGTTGGACATGGCGATGTCGATGGCCCAATCGCTGGCCCGCGCCAGTAGCGCCGGGCCTGGCGCGAAGGCCACGGGCGAGAGCACGATGGCGTCTTGGTGGGCGTAATGAATCTCGACATCGCGCCGCTCGGTGGGCACGACTTGCTTGCGCGGCAAGGCCAGCTCAAAGCCTTGCGCCGTGGCGCGAAAGCTCAGCGGCTGGGCATACAAATTTTCAGGCGTTTCGCTGTAAATGAGCGACGAATACCACTGGTTGGTGGGTGCGGCCAGCAGGCGCTGCGTCGCGGTGCGGTGCGGCGCGTCGGGCACCGCTGCGTCGCTGCCGCGCGGGCTCAACTGCACCGCGCCGGCGCCCAGCTTCAGCGGCTGCGCGGGGGCGCCCAGCGCCAGGCAAGCCACGAAGGCCAAAGCGACACATTGCACGGTGTTCATAAGCAGCCTAAGCGCCATGCAGCGGCGCCTGGCCGATTGTTGATGAAAGCGCTTTCACAACAGGTTGGCGTTTTCCCCAGGCGCGACAGCAAGGCCTCTGAACAGGCGTGAAGCACCCAGCCCGAGGGATAACACGCAGCCCGGTTTGTTGACGGCATCAGCCGCTTGCGGCTATGCTGTGAAAGCGCTTTCATAAGGGCTCTATGCTGCATGCTTTCGATTTCGCGTCCTGCGCGCGGCGCGACCGCGACGCTTCTCGCCCTGCCCTGGCGCCTTGGCGCCTGGCAGGCGTGCTGGCCGCCAGCCTGGCCGCCGCGCTGCCGGCCGCAGCCGTGGATGTCGGGCCCTTCAGCCTGAATGGCTTCGGCAAGGTCGAGTTCCAGCGCGGCACCAATGTCTGCACCGACTGCCAGCGCGACCTCGGCGAAAACCGCCACCGCCTGTGGGCTGACGACATCGTCTACGGCAAGCGCTTCGGCACCAAGGAAACGCATGTCACGCTGTTTCAACCCTACCTCGGTGTGAAGCAAGACCTGGGCGGCGGCTTCAAGGCCTATGGCCTGCTCAGCCAGCGCTGGCGCGATGGCAAGGCCGACCTGCCGGGCTGGATGTACGAGCGCAATGTGGGCCTGAGCCACGAAGACTACGGCAGCCTGCGCATCGGTGCCATGCCCACCCGCGGCTGGAGCGTGGCCGATTACCCCTATGGCACCCAGGTGGGTGTGTCCGACGCCTGGGGCTCCAGCGGTGCGGGCTACGGCCTGCTCGGCCATGCCGTGCGCGTCATGACGCGCAAGCTCGATGTGCTGTCTGGCGACCTGGTGCTCGAGGCCACCTATGACCAAGGCAAGAGCGGCTGGAAGAAGAACAAGCCACGCTTTGTGGAGCTGTATGGCCAGTTCGTGCGCGGCGACCTGGTGGTCGATGCGATGTATCAGTTGGCGCGCAATGGCGAGCCCGTGGCCTGGGGCCATGCCCCCTTCGGCGGGCTGACGCCGTTTTCGGCTGACGACAGCAAGCTGGGCGGCTCGGGCCAAAGCATGGTCATGGCCATGGCGCGCTACCAGGTCGACGCGAAGACTGAAGTCTCCGGCGGCCTGCGCCACAACCGCTGGAGCGGCGCCTACGCGGTGCAAACCACTCCCGGCCCGCTGGGCCAGTGGAACAGCATGTTCAACGTTGATTGGGGCGGCAGCCTGAACGGTGTGCCCAACCCGGGCTACGCCGCGCGCTCCACTGATGTGATGCTCGGCCTGCGCTACCGCACGGGCGCGTGGACGGGCTCCACCGGCATGGTCTACCTGGGCAAAGCCAGCACCGCCAACCCCAGCGAGCGCGGCCAGAGCAACACCGTGACGATCAACACCCTGGGCCTGAACTACGACTTCGGCAAGGGCCTGCAAGCCTATGGCCTGGCGGGCATGGTGCATTACGGGCACAAGGGCCTGGCGCCGCTTTCAATGCCCAGCCATTCGGCCTACACCAACGTCGATTCACGGGTCGCCACGCGCGGCAACTGGTTCGGCGCCGGCGCCGTCTACACGTTTTGAGAGCGGGCCACATGATTAACTTCCCCTTCCATGGCATCGCCCTGCGCCGCACCGCTGCGCGCCTGGCCCTGCCACTCGTTGTGCTGGCCCTGGGCCTGGCGGCCTGCGGCGGGGGCGACAGCTACACGCCTTCGCCTTCGACGGCCAGCGACAAGCGCGCGCTTTCGAGCGCCTTCACCACGCGCACAGCGGTGGCCTATTCGCCCTACCGCAGCGCCACCAGCGAGGCCGACCTCGGCCGCGAAGTCATCACCGCAGCCAACGTGCGGCAAGACTTGCAGCTCATCCGCGCCAGCGGCATCGGCCTGATCCGCCTGTTCAGCAGCCGCGCCTTTGCGCAGACCGTGCTCACGGTGATCCGCGACGATGGCCTGGATCTCAAGGTGATGCTCGGCGCCTATGTCAACCCGGTGGCCAACGCCGCCCATGAAGCCGACAACCAGGCCGAGCTGGACAAAGCCATCGCCCTGGCCAACCAGTTCCGCGCCAGCGTGGAAGCGGTGAGCGTGGGCAACGAGACCATGGTCGAGTGGTCCAGCCACAAGGTGGCGCCCGAGACCATGGCCGGCTACATCCGCAAGGTGCGCCAGGCCATCACCCAGCCGGTGACCACCGACGACAACTGGCTGTTCTGGGCCTCGGTGCCCAAGGTGATTGCCGATGTGGTGGACTTCGCCGCCGTGCACACCTACCCGTTGCTCGACACGTTCTACGACCCCTTGCTGTGGGATTGGCGCCAGAAGAGCAGCCCCGCCAACCAGCGCAGCGCGGCCATGATGGCGGCGGCGGCGGCCGAAGCGCAACGCCAGTTTGGCGCTGCCCGCGCGGCGTTCGACAAACTCAACTTGCCGAACTTCCCCATGGTGATTGGCGAAACCGGCTGGGCCGCGCGCGATGCCGGCGGCGACCCGGCGCTGGCCTTTCGCGCCCACCCGGTGAACCAGAAGATGTACTTCGACGCGCTGCAAAGCTGGGCCGCCGAAGGCCGCCGCACGGCACACGGGCCGCTGGCGATCTTCTACTTCCAGGCCTTTGACGAAGCCTGGAAGCAAGGCGACGACGGCTGGGGCCTGTTCAACAAAGACCGCCAGGCGCGCCACGTGGTGCAAGGCCTGGGCACCTGCGGTCAGACCTGGGCCTGTGAAGCGGGCAGTTATACGGCCGCCGATGCCCTGAGCTGGCTGGCGCCGACCGTTAACACCGCCGTGAGTGCAGCGCGTTACAGCCTGTACTCGCAAGCCGTGGTGACTGGCGAACTGCGCGCCACCGGCTTGCGCTGGGATCCGTTTGCCCTGACCGGCCAGCGCGACGACGCCACCACCGCGGCAGCCGGCGACGGCAACACCAGCCTGGAGATCACGCCCAACCCGCTGAATTACGGCTGGGGCCTGTTCCTGTATTCCGGCACGGGCGTGACCGAGAACCTCTCGGCCTATGCCGCCAACGGGCGCCTGAACTTCAGCATCAAGAGCGACAGCTACCCGGGCAGACTCGAAATCGGCCTCAGCACCGACACCGAAGACCGCGATGTGCAGGAAGCCTTCGTGCAAATCGGCGCGGGCGACCACGGCTACTGCAACACCAACCAGTGGTGCCAGGTCTCCATCCCGCTGACGGCGTTCCTGGCCGCCAACCCCAAGATCGACCTGCGCCTGGTGTCGTTCCGCTTCATGATCGCCGACCGCTTCAGCTTCACCGGCAAGCCGCAGAACACCACCGGGCTGCCCAAGCTGCACATCGACGCCATTCACTGGGCGAAGTGAGCGTGGCTGCGCCGCTGCGGTGGTGGCTCAGCGCGCGCGACAGCGGCGCGCGGCTGGCGTTGCAGCCGCCGTTGCAGCCGCTGTTGCACGCCGCCCTTGCGCCGGCGCCGGCCCGTCTGTGGGTCGATGCCAGGCGCCGCTTCCAAACCCTGGAAGGCTTTGGCGGCGCCTTCACCGAAGCCGCGGCCACCACCTGGCAGCGTTTGCCTGCGGCCCAGCAAGAAGCCTTCATGCGCGACTGCTTTTGCCCCACCCAGGGCCACGGCTACACGCTGTGCCGGGTGCACATGAACAGTTGCGATTTCAGCCTGGGCCACTACGCGCATGTTGAAACGCCGGGCGACGTGGCCTTGCAAAGCTTCAGCATCGCGCGCGACGAGCAAGCCCTGCTGCCGATGATCCGCGCGGCGCAGCGGGTGGCCGGGCGTCCCCTCAAGCTGCTGGTTTCGCCCTGGAGCCCACCGGCGTGGATGAAGAGCAACCAGCGCATGGCCGATGGCGGGCGCCTCTTGCCAGAGTACCGCGTCGCCTGGGCGCAGTGCTTTGTGCGCTTCATCCAGGCCTACGCCGCCCACGGCGTGCCGGTGTGGGGGGTGTCGGTGCAAAACGAACCCGAAGCCCGGCAGACCTGGGACTCTTGCCTTTACAGCGCCGAGGAAGAACGCGATTTCGTGCGCGACCATCTCGGCCCCGCGCTGGCCGCGGCCGGCCTGGGTGCGGTGCGCATCGTCGTGTGGGACCACAACCGCGACGCCATGGTCGAACGCGCCAGCGTGATCTTTGCCGACGCCAAGGCCGCGCAATACGTGTGGGGCACCGGCTTTCACTGGTACGGCGAAGACCACTTCGACCATGTCCAACTGGTGCATGACGCCTGGCCCGACAAGCAGTTGCTCTTTACCGAAGGCTGCCAGGAAGGCGGGCCGCACACCGGTGAGTGGGAACTCGGCGAGCGCTATGCGCGTTCGATGATCAACGACTTGAACCGCTGGACCGTGGGCTGGATCGACTGGAACTTGCTGTTAGACCAGCACGGCGGCCCCAACCATGTCGGCAACTTTTGCAGCGCCCCGGTGCTGGCCGACGTGGCGCAGGGCCGGCTGCTGCACCAAAGCTCGTACGCCAGCATCGGCCACTTCGCGCGCTTCATTCAGCCCGGCGCACGCCGCGTGCTGTGCGCGGCGACCTTGCAGGCGCTGGAGGCCACCGCCTGCCTCAACCCCGATGGCACGCTGGCGGTGGTGATGCTGAACCGCACGGCGCAAGCGCTTGCCTTCACGCTGCACCTGCACGGCGCGGCCTACGCCGCACAGTTGCCGCCGCGCGCCATGGCCAGTGTCCTGGCTGCGGCGCAGCGCGTTCCCGGCAACCCCCAGTAGCCCCTATCGCCCCTGTAGCAAGCCCAGTTGCCGCAGTGCCAGCGTGGCAGCGGCCGCGCTGCGAAAGTGGTGGCCGTGCCAGCCCAGCGCGCGCGCGGCGTCGATGTTGTGCGCCACGTCGTCAATAAACAAACAGTCTTGCGCGCGAGCAGCAAACTGTTTCGTGGCCAATTCGAAGATGGCCGGCTCGGGTTTGATGAGGCCCACGCGGCCTGAAAAAACGCCGTCGCGGAAGTGGCTGAAAAAGCCATGCTGGCGTTCAATGTGATCGGCGTAAGGCGCCGGCATGTTCGACAAGAAGTACAGCGCGTGGCCCTGGCGCGCCAGCGCCACCAGCAACGCCACCGTGCCAGCCAGCGGCTCCAGCTCAGCGGGAATCACGTCCACCACCGCTTGCACGTCAGCCGGCGGCAAGCCCGTGCGCCGCGCGATGCGGGCCACCAGTTCAGCGGGCTCGACGGTGCCGCGGTCGAACTCGCCCCAATCACCGCCAAAGCCCTGGAAGATGGCGTGGGCGATGTCATCGGCCGCGGCGTCGCTCAAGGCGCGCTGCGGCATGGCTGCGCGCATCACCTCGCGCGGGCGCCAGCGCAGCAACACGCCACCCAGATCAAAAACGATGTTCTTCATGCGCGCACCCGTTGCAACAACGCCGCGGTAGAGGCGTCGAGCCCGCTCACGTCGCCACTGGCAAAACGCGGCAGCAAGTCGCCGGCCAGCGCCTTGCCCAATTCCACGCCCCATTGGTCGAAACTGTTGATGCCCCACAGCGCGCCGCTGGTGAAGACACGGTGTTCGTACAGCGCGATCAAGGCGCCGAGCGAGCGGGGTGTGAGCCGCTCCAGCACCAGTGTGGTGCTCGGCCGGTTGCCGGGAAAGGCGCGGTGGTGCGACAGCACGTCGCCGTCGAGTTCGGCCGCTGCGGTCGGCGCGCTTTCGTTGCGCGCCACGGCAGCCGTCTTGCCCAGCATCAGCGCTTGCGCTTGCGCCAGGCAGTTGGCCAGCAGTTTGGTGTGCAGATCAGCATGCGGGTGCTCGGGTGTGCGCACGGCAATGAATTCAACCGGGATCACATCGGTGCCCTGGTGCAGCATCTGAAAGTAGGCATGCTGGCCGTTGGTGCCGGGCTCGCCCCACACCACCGGGCTGGTGCCGAACGGCAGGCCGGCGCCGGCCACATCGACGCATTTGCCGTTGCTTTCCATTTCAAGCTGCTGCAGGTAAGCCGGCAAGCGCTTCAGGCCCTGGTGGTAGGGCGCGACGCTGCGGCTGCTGAAGCCGTGGAAGTTGCGGTACCAGACATCGAGCAGGCTTAAGCGCACGGGCAGGTTCTTCTCAAGCGGCGCCGTGGCGAAGTGTTGATCCATGGCATGCGCGCCGGCCAGGAACTGCTTGAACTCACTGGCCCCCAACGCTAACGCAAGGGGTAAGCCGATGGCGCTCCAGATCGAATAACGGCCACCCACCCAGTCCCAGAAGCCGAACGTGGTGCTGATGCCGAATTCGGCCGCGGCCTTCAGGTTGGTGGTGACGCCGACGAAGTGCCGCGCCACATCCGTGCCGCCTTGCGCCACAAACCACGCCCGCGCCACCGCCGCGTTGGCCATGGTTTCTTGTGTGGTGAAGGTCTTGCTGGCGACGAGGAACAGCGTGCGGCGTGCATCAAGATGCTTGAGTGCTTGCGTGATGTCGTGGCCATCGACATTGCTCACGAAGTGAAAACTTAAGCGCGGGTGGGCAAAGGCTTGCAGCGCGATCACCGCCATCTGCGGGCCGAGGTCGGAGCCGCCGATGCCGATGTTCACCACGTCGGTGATCTGCGCGTCGGCGCGCACCTGTTCGGCATAGGCGAGCATGGCATTCAGCACGCCATGCACTTCATGCGAAAACGGCGCCGCACCCGGTGGCGCACGCAAGGCCGTGTGCAGCACGGCGCGGCCTTCGGTGGTGTTGATCGGTGTGCCGGCCAGCATGGCATCGCGCCGCTGCGCCAGGCCGCATTCGGCGGCCAGTTCAAGCAAGTAGCGCTGGGTGGCGGTGTCGATCAGGTTCTTCGACAAATCGGCAAACACCTCGGGCGCTTCGATGCTGAAGGCGGCCACGCGGCCAGGGTCGCGGGTGAAGGCCTCGCGCAAATCAAGCTCGCGGCCATGGGCCTGGTAGTGGCCTTTCAAGGCGGCCCAGGCAGCGGTTTGGTCACAACGGGGGTGGTTCATGATGAGTGATTAACTTTTGATTCATGCCGCAACCACAGACAAGCCGTGTCCCGCCAGGCGAAGCGTCGCTGCCTGCCCTGCGGCCCACGGCTGTGCCACATCGGGGCTGACAACGAAAATCTCGCCCAGCTCGGTCTGCAAAGTCACTTCCAGCACGTTGCCCAGATAGGCGCATTTGCTGACGGTGGCGGCCAGGCCGGGCTGGCCGGCCGGCAGCTCGCCTGCTTGTATCTCCCAAGCCTCGGGCCGCACCGCCACCTTCACCGCGCCGGCGCGCACGCCGTGGCGCGGGCTGAAGCTCAAAGGCCCAAGGCGCACCGCGCCACCAGCCTGCACTTGCGCATCAAACAACATCGCCTCGCCCATGAAGCCGGCCACGAACTCACTCACCGGGCGCTCATACAAGGCCTGCGGCGTGCCGGCCTGGGCGATGAGGCCGGCATCCATGACCACGATCTGGTCGCTCACCGCCAGGGCCTCGCTCTGGTCGTGCGTCACATAGGCGACGGTGAGTTTCAGGCGCTGCTGCAGGCCGCGGATTTCTTCGCGCATGCTGCGGCGCAGCCGCGCATCAAGGTTGGACAAAGGCTCGTCGAACAGCAGCACGGAAGGCTGCAACACCAGCGAACGCGCCACCGCCACGCGCTGCTGCTGGCCGCCTGAAAGCTCGCTGGGCAGGCGTTCGTCATAACCCTCCAGGCCCACCAGGGCCATGGTCTCGCGGGCACGCTGGTGGGCTTGCTCGCGCGGCACGCCGGTCACGGTCAGCCCATATGAAACGTTGGCCAGCACGTTCATGTGCGGAAACAGGGCGTAGCTCTGGAACACCATGCTCACATTGCGCTCGGCCGGGCCCAGATCAGTGACATCGTGGCCGTCGATGATGATGCGGCCCGAGCTGGGCGCATCCAGCCCGGCGATCATGCGCAGCGTGGTCGTCTTGCCGCAGCCCGATGGGCCGAGGATGGTGGTGAGCGTGCCGCTGGGAACGAGCAGGTCGATGCCCTTCACGACCAAGGGCGACGACGGGCCGCCATAACGCTTGGTGACGTTCTTGAATTCAATGCTCATGCAGTCTTTCGTCGGCCGAGTTTGCGTTCACCTACCAAGAACTGGATCAGGCCAGTGGCCAGCGACATCAACACGATCAGCACCGTGCAGTACGCCAGCGCCACGCCATAGTCGCCATTGCCCACGCGGCCGATGATGTAGGTGGTGGCGAGTTCATTTTCGGCCGTCACCAGGAAGATGACAGCCGACACGGTGGTCATGCTGCGCACGAAGCTGTACACCAGCGCGGCCACCAGCGCGGGTTTGAGCAGCGGCAGCACCACGCGGCGCAGCGTGGTGGCGGTGCTGGCGCGCAGCATGGTGGAGGCTTCGTCGAGCGATTTATCAAGCTGCTTGAAGCTGGCCGTGCCAGCGCGCACGCCCACCGGCAAATTTCGGAAGATGAAGCACAGCACGATGATCAGTGCGGTGCCGGTCAGCTCGAACGGCGGCACGTTGAAGGCCAGGATGTAGCTCACGCCCAGCACCGTGCCGGGTATGGCAAAGGCCAGCAGCGCCGCAAACTCGAAGGCCGACTGGCCACGGAACTGGGTGCGTGCCAGTAACCACGAGATCAACAGGCCCAGGGCCGAGCACAGCGGCGCGGCGATAGCGGCGAGCTTGATGGTGGTGAACAGCGAGTTCCAGGCTGTGCCGGCCCATATCCAATCGCGCCAGCCGTGTTCACCCCATTGCACATCGAAGGCGGTGCGAAAGTGCGCCAGCGTGGGCGTGTAGTCGCGCCCCCAGGTCTGCACAAAGCCCCCGGCAAAGGCGAAGCAGTACACCACCACGGTGAAGGCCAGCCAGGGCAGGGCCACGCCGCGCGCCAGGCGGCGCACGAAGGTGGGCAACGGCATGGCCAGGCCGGCATCGCCCTTGCCGGAAACGGTGGTGTAGTTGGTGCGCCCGAGCACGCGCTGCTGGATGAAGAACACGGCCAGTGCGAAGGCGGTGAGGATCAACGCGAGCGAAGCCGCGCGGCCCTGGTCGTACTGCGCGCCGACGATGGCGAAGAAGATGTCGGTGGACAGCACCGCGAACTGCCCGCCCACCACGATGGGGTTGCCGAAGTCGGCCATGCTTTCAATGAAGCCCACCAGGAAGGCATTGGCCAGGCCGGGTTTCATGAGCGGCAGCGTCACCGTGGTGAAGGTCTTGATGCGGCTGGCGCGCAGGGTTTGCGCGGCTTCTTCAAGCGCGGGCGAAATGCCCTGCACCACGCCGCGCATGATCATGAAGGCGATGGGCGTGAAGGCGAACATCTGCGCCAGCCAGACGCCGAACAGGCCGTAGAACCAGCGCGTGGGGGTGATGCCAAATGCCCACTCAAGCCCCTGGTTAACCAGCCCGGCGCGGCCAAAGAGCAGGATCAAGCCCAACCCAACCACGAACGGCGGCGTGATGATCGGCAGCAGGGCCAGCACGTTGAGCAGCTTCGATGACTTGCTGGAAGTTTTGTGTGTGCCGCGCTCTGCCATCAGCGCAATCAGCGTGCCCAGCAGCGTGGTGCCGGCCGCGGTGATCAAACCCAGGAACAGCGTGTTCCAGGCCACGCCGCAGCGCACGCCACCGGCCACGCAGCCCAGGCCCCACACGCGCTCATGGCCCAGGCGTTCGGCCAAAGCGCGCAATGACCACGCACCGTCTTCGTTCACGAACGCGCCATGCAGCGCGGTGAGCACCGGCAGCGCCACGAACAGCAGCAGCAGCGCCGCGCACAACACCACGGCGCTGGCCACGAACAGGTCGCGCCTGAAGTAACCCAACCGGGCCAGGCCGGCGCCGAGCAGGATCAACAGCGCCAGCAAGGCCAGCGCAGCGCCGATGCCCATGCCGAACTGCCCCGTGGCCAGCGGCCCTAACGTTTCATTTAACCAACCGAACGACCAGCCGCGTGCGCCGATGGCAAAGCCGCTGGCCAGCACGGTGAGCAGGCCCAGGCCGGCGCCAGCCGCCAGCACGCGGCCCTGGTGGCGCCCGGCCGGCAAGGTGGCGGCAAACAAGCAGGCCAGCAGGCCGAGCAGCCCGCCCCACAGCCAGCCGCGGCCGTGGGCGGTGGCCTGCACCAGGCCGCTGGCTGTTTCAGGCCCACCGAAGACGCCGGGCAGCGTCTTCCACAAGCTCAGGTCTTGCGCAAAGTACCAAGGCAACAAGACGTAGGCGGCCAGGCCCAGGCCGGCCCAGCCAAACATGCTGATGCGTGCGCGCCGGCCCAGGCGGGCGGCCATGGCGCCCGAAGCAGTCATTGGGCTGCCTTCGTGCTGCGCACTGCGGTGCGAGCCCCTTCGGGCGGCCGGGCGGGGCTCATTGGGAACCCTTCGTGCTGCGCACTGCGGTGCGAGCCCCT
>JAYUPO010000601.1:0-2332 GCA_043760085.1 Burkholderiales bacterium | reverse complement strand
TCAACGTCGGCGCCACACACCAGTTCACCGCGCACGTCAAAGCGCGCCGGGTCGGCCAGGCGCACGCCGGCGGCCATCAAGGCATCGGCCTGGCGGCGCTGGTAGCGGCGCTCCAGGTCGGCCAGTTGCGCCGGGCTGTTCACGCCCAGCACCTCGGCGTCATCAGCCACCGCGCTGGCCACCACGGCCATGCCTTCGGCCACGGCGGCGGTCACCACGTCGGTGAGGTAGTACTCGCCCTGGGCGTTGTCGTTCTTCAGCCCGGCCAGCCAGCGCTTCAGTGCCGCGGTGGGCGCGGCCATCACACCGCTGTAGACCTCGGTGATGCTGCGCTGCGCGGCGCTGGCGTCTTTGTGTTCGACGATGCCTTGCACCGCGGTGCCCGCACGCAGGATGCGCCCATAGCCCGTGGGGTCGGCCAACTGAATCGTTAACAACGCGAGCTGGGTGCCGCCGCAGGCTTGCGCCAAAGCGGCAATGGTTTCAGCGCGGATCAAAGGCACATCACCGCTGAGGATCACCGTGATGGCATTGCCATCGTCCAGCGCCGGCGCCGCCTGCTGCACGGCATGGCCCGTGCCCAGTTGCGGCATCTGGCGCACAAAGCGCGCGCCGCTGGCGGCCACCGCGGCCTCCACCTCATCTGCCCCGTGGCCGGTGATCACCACCGCGCGGCCGAGCGCAGCGCTGGTGTCCAGAACATGCTGCAATAACCCCTTGCCGCCGATGCGGTGCAGCACCTTGGGCAGGGCAGATTTCATTCGCGTGCCCTTGCCCGCCGCCATGATCACGATGTTCAACGCCATGCACCGGCCTCACTGGTTTGTTCATTGGAAGGCCTTGATTATCGGCACCGCCCTGCTCGCCCTAAGCGCGTGCAGCGCGCTGCGGCTGGGCTACGGCCAGGCACCGCAACTGGCGTATTGGTGGCTCGACGGCTATGCCGACTTCACTTCAGAACAGGCACCCAGGGTGAAGGCCGCGCTGGGCCAGTGGTTCGCCTGGCATCGCGCCACACAGCTCGGCGACTATGCCGACTGGCTGGCGCGGCAGGCGCGGCTCGCCGAGCAGGCCACCACGCCCGAACAGGTGTGCCGCTTGAGCGACGAGCTGCGCGAGCGCTTCAACACCGCGCTGAGCCAAGCCATACCCTTGGCCACGCCCTTGCTGCCCGGCTTGAGCGCGGCGCAGTTCAAGCACATTGCGCAGCGCAACCAGAAAGCGCTGGACGATTTCCGCAGCGAATATGCCAAAGGTGATGCCGCCGAGCGCCGCAACCGGCAGATCAAGCGTGCCACCTCGCGCTACGAAGACTTCTATGGCCGCCTGAATGATGCGCAGCGCGGCGCGCTGGCTGACAGCGCGGACAACTCGCCTTTCAGCGCCGACGCGGCCCTGGCCGAGCGCCGCGAACGCCAAGCCGAGACGGTGCACGCGCTGCGCCAGATGGCGGCCGAACACATTGCCCACCCCGACCGCGCCGCCGCCGCGCTGCACGCCCTGGCCGCGCGCATGCAGCGCTCACCCCGCGCCGAATACCGGGCCTATGAGCGGCGGGTGATCGACCATCAATGCCAGTTGGTGTCGCGCATCCACAACCTCAGCAGCCCCGAGCAGCGCGGCGCCTTGCGCGCCAAGCTCAAGGGCTGGGAAGACGACTTGCGCGCGCTGGCGGCGCAGCCGGCGAATGGCTTGCCGTTCGGCCCGGCGCCCAGCGTGGTGGCGCCGGGCTGAGCGGGTAAGACCGCGGCGTTCAGTGCGTGGGCAAGGCCACCACCACGCGGTGCGGGTTGATGCCGGTCTTGGGAAAGTCAGTCAGTGCCGCCTCGAACAGCGCGGCCACTGTGTCGTTGCTGCCGCCAGTGTTGCTGTCGTGGCTGGCGCGGGCCTCATACAGCGGCTTGCTGCTGGCGCGCTCACGAATCAACACCGCGACTTCGCGTTCATAGCGCAGGCCACCTGGGTAGTAGGTGGCCACGCCCCAGCCCGGGCCACCCCAGGGCCGGCCGCGCCAATGACCCACGCCGCCGCGCCACCAAAGCGGGTCTTCCCAGGCGCCGGACACGCTGCGCGACAAGCGCGAGCCCACTTGCACCAGCACATCGGGCTGCTGGCCCGGCGCCGCCGTGTTGAAACCCGCCTTCTTCAGCGCAGCGCGGGCGGCGTCTTCCAGCACCTGTTGCTCCTGGGCCTGCGCTTCCTGCGAGGGCAGCCGCTCGAAAGCGTAGCTGCCGGCAGCGCGGTCTGCCGGCCAGGCGCCGAAGGTGGAGACGTCGGCGCTCAAGGTGCGCAGGCCGCTGCATGCGGCCAAGCTGGCGCCCAGCAGGGCGAT
>JAYUPO010000600.1:0-5724 GCA_043760085.1 Burkholderiales bacterium | reverse complement strand
TGACCCCGGCGCAGGCGCAGGCCGACTGGGTCTTCGTCAGCTCGGTGTTCGACAACGACTTCAATTCGAGCGTCGGGCGCAGCCTGGCCACGCTGCCCGGCGCGGCCAACCGCAGGATCGAGGCGGTTTGACGGCCAGGGTGCAGCCCGGACGCTGTGCGCGCGCTTCGCCGACGCCGACGAGGGCATGCTGCCCACGCTCTTGGCGGAACTGTCGACCGAGCGGGTGGGCTTGGAGTCGCGTGTGTACCATCGCGTCGCCAACTCGACACCGCAATCCCTGTGCCGCAGCGCCGAATCGCCACACCCTTGGAACTCGAATGATCACGCGGCGCAGGCTCACGAAACCCGCCGACCTGCCGGTCGAGCAGCTAACGCACTGCGAACTGGTGGTCGATCGGGTCATCGCCAAGGCGCTGGGCATCACGCTGCCGCGCTCGCTGCTGCTGCTGCGGGCCGATGAGGTGGTGGAGTAAAGCGGCGCAAGCTCGTCGCGGTTCTCGCAGGTGCCGGCGTTTGGCCGGGCAGCGCGTACTCCCAGCCGGCGCCGCCGACGATCGGTTTTTTGAGCGGCGCTGCCACCCGAACCGTTCGCGCATTTGGTGGCGGCGTTCCACCAGGGGCTGGGTGAGACCGGCTTCACAGTGGGCCGCAATGTCGCCATCGACTACCGCTGGGCCGAAGGTCGCGTCGATCGGCTGCCGGAAATGGCGAACGATCTGCTGCGGCGCCAGGTCGCCGTCATCGTTGCCACCGGCGGCGATCAGTCGGCCCTCGCAGCCAAGGCGGCTACCGCGACCCTTCCGATCGTCTTCTCGTCGGGCGGGGATCCCGTGGCAAACGGGCTTGTCGCCAGCCTCGCTCGGCCCGGCGGCAACCTGACCGGGCTGACCCTGTTGAATGTGCTGCTGGAAGCCAAACGCCTGGGCCTGCTGCACGAAGCCGTTCCTTCCGCCAGCACCATCGGATTGCTCGTCAACCCCAGCCCCTTCGCGCAGGCGATGATCAAGGACGCTGAAGCAGGCGCGCGCAACGTCGGCGTGCGACTGGTGGTGGCCCAGGCCGGCGCCGACAGCGAATTCGGTGCCGCATTTGCGAGCCTCGCCGCGCGGCGCGCCGATGCGCTGGTGATCGGCAACAGCCCATTTTTCAACAGCCGGCGCGTGTCAATCGTGGCGCTCGCAGCGCGCTACAAGCTGCCGGCCATCTACGAGTTCAGAGAGTTCGCCGCGGCCGGCGGCTTGATGAGCTACGGCACCAGCCTGGTCGAGATGTATCGCTGGATCGGCGTGTATACCGGCCGCATTCTCAAAGGTGCCAAACCCGGCGACCTGCCTGTGCTGCAGCCGACGCGTTTCGAATTCGTGATCAACCTGAAGGCCGCCGGGGAGTTGGGCGTCGCGATCCCGCAGCCGCTGCTGCTGCGCGCAGACGAGGTGTTGGAGTGAACACGCGTCGACACTGCTCGCGCGCCTCAAGTGAAAAACTTGTTCGACTTGTTCATGATCAAGCCCGGGCCAGCAGCGAGCGCGCCTGGGTCAGCAAGCGCAGGGCGCCCAGCGCTTCGAAGGCCTGCACGGTCTGGCTCAGCGCCGGCAGCGCGCCCGCCCCCGTGCCCGCGTCCACGTCCACGTCCAGCCGGGCGATTTCGAGTTGCGCGCGCGCCTGCTCGAAGCGCATGTCCATCTCCAGCGCCAACTGCAAGGCCTGCTGCAGGCTGGCCAGGGCCGCTGCCGCATTGCCCTGGGCGGCATGCAGCCGCCCGGCCAGCAGCGCGGCACGCGGCCGCACATTGGCAAAGGTGCGCGCCAGCTTGGCCAGGGCCTTGCAGCCGCGCTGCGCCTGGGCCAGCCAGCCGGCGCGCTCCGCGGCAGTGCCGGCGCCAGGGCCTTCAAGGCGCTGTTCGACGCGTTCCCTGATTTGCGGCGCGATGGCCAGCCGCAGTGGCTGACCGACCCCTGCTTGCGCAGCGTGGCCAACTTGCCGCTGGCGTTTGGTTGACGCGTCTAAACGACCATGCCCTTTATGTTCAGCCCGGGCACGGTGCGCCGGGCTGGGTTCTCGGCGCCAAAAGCCTCGGCGGCGCCTGGCCGCTTGAGCTGGCTGGCCAGGTCATCCAGCGCATTGGCCAGGCGGTCGGCCAGGCCCATGGCGCAGGCGATCAGCCACGAGCCGGTGCCGTGGTCTTCGCCGCTTTCCTGGTCGAGAAAATGGTCCGCCGCGCGTGCCGCCGCATGGAACTGGTGTGCCAGCGTGCGCAGCTTTTGCAGTGGGTGCATCAGGCCGGTTTCGGGCGGGCGATCTTTCAGGCCCTTGGCCAAGACGTCGAGTTCACCGGCCACTTCTTCGGCCACCGTCAGGCAGATCGACACCAGCCATGACGCCGTTTCGTGGTCTTGCGCACTTTCTTGCGCCACGAAGTGGTCGGCCGCGCGGGTGGCCGCTCGCACCTGGTGCGCCATGCCGCCGAGGCGGCGCAACTGCTGATAGTGCTCGTCGCCAGCCTTGCCGCCGGCCATGCCGGCGGCCGACTTGGCCAGTTCGGGCGGCTCGTTGCCCAGGATGGTGGTTCGCTTGTCGTTCATGGATCACCTCACAACCACGGGGATGGCCTGTTTTCGGTTTGCCAGGCCGGCAATTGCAGCCGGGCGGCGCCACGCTGCCAATTGTTCACGTGCAGTGCGTGGCGGAGAGGGCGGGATTCGAACCCGCGGGGGGTTATTAGCCCCCACACGCTTTCCAGGCGTGCGACTTAAACCGCTCATCCACCTCTCCCGCGGCGGCTTCGCAAGCAGCGTGCGAAGCTGGAAATTCTAGCCCGCGCTTGATCCCGTTCTTGATCCAGCGCTTCACCCCGCGACCACCGCCTTGTTGCGCAGCCATTCCAGCAGCACATAGTCGAGCGCGCGCTCGTGGGTGCATTCCAGCACTACCGGCGGCGCGCAGCCGGCTTCATAGGCCTCGCGCCAGCGCAGCGCGCACACGCACCAGCGGTCGCCTGGGGCCAGGCCGGGAAAGCCCGCCTCGGGGCGGGCGCGGATCAGGTCGTTGCCGCGCTCGACCTGGAAGTTCAGGAACGTGAGCGTCATGCGCGCGCAGATGACGTGGCTGCCGGCGTCGTGCTCGTCGGTGTGGCAACAGCCGTCGCGATACCAGCCGGTGAGCGGTTCAACAGAGCAGGCCTGCAAAGGCCCGCCCAAGACATTGCGCGCGGTCTTCATGGCGGATTCATGCTCGACTCATGGCGTGAAGGGCCCTTCTTCATCAAGGCCATGGCTGTGCCGATCAGCGCCGACACCTCGCTCATGTTGCCCGGCACGATCATGGTGTTGTTCTTCTGCGCCAAGTGCGCATAGGCCTCCACCGCCTTCTCGGCCACCTTCAACTGCACCGCCTGCTCACCACCGGGTTCACGAACCGCCGCGGCGATCTGGCGGATGGCGCCGGCCGTGGCGTCGGCCACGGCGGTGATGGCCGCGGCCTCACCCTGGGCGTTGTTGATCTCGGCCTGGCGCTGGCCTTCGGAGCGTGCGATGTAGGCCTCGCGCTCGCCGGTGGCGATGTTGATCTGCTCCTGCTTGCGGCCTTCGCTGGCGGCAATGAGTGCGCGCTTTTCGCGCTCGGCCGTGATCTGCGCCTGCATCGAGCGCAGGATCTCCGCCGGCGGCGTCAGATCCTTGATCTCATAGCGCAACACCTTCACGCCCCAGTTCGACGCCGCTTCATCGAGCGCGGTGACCACCGCGCCGTTGATCTGGTCGCGTTCTTCGAAGGTGCGGTCGAGTTCCATCTTGCCGATCACCGAGCGCAATAACGTTTGCGCCAACTGGGTGATGGCGAAGACGTAGTTGCTGCTGCCATAGCTGGCGCGCATCGGGTCGGTGACCTGGAAGTAGATGATCCCGTCCACCTGCAGTTGCGTGTTGTCGCGCGTGATGCAGACCTGGCTGGGCACGTCCAGCGGCACTTCCTTGAGCGAATGCTTGTAGGCCACGCGCTCGACGAAGGGCACCACGAAGCTCAGGCCCGGGGTGAGCGTGCGGTCGTACTTGCCCAGCCGCTCCACCACCCAGGCGTGCTGCTGCGGCACGATCTTGATGGCCTGGAACACGAACACCACGGCAATGGCAAGCAGGATCAGCGAGATTTCCATGTCGGCTCCAGTCGTCGGTTAGATTGGCTTGCGGTCGAGCACCAGGCGGTTGCTGTGCACGGCCACGATGATGTGCTCGCCGGCGTGCGGCTTGCCTTCGCCGCGAAAATCGGCTTGCCAGTTTGAGCCGCGGTACTGCACCTCGGTCTCACCATTGGCGGCCCAGGCGGCCACGTGCACGCACTCGCCGACATCGAGGTTCACATCCCGGTTGCTTTCAACTGGCGCAGTGCGTGGCTCGCGTGAACGCTTGACGTGCCACAGCATGGTTGCGCCAATGCCCACCAGGGCGGCGGTGGCCATCTGGAAAGTTGGGGTTTGACCAAGATGCGCAGCCAGCGCGCCGGCAGCGCAGCCCAGGGCGAGCATCAACAGGTAGAACGTGCCGCTGGCCAGCTCGGTGGCCACCAGCACGCCGGCCAGCACCCACCAGGTCATCGGTGTTTCAAGGTTCATCGCGCGTCTCCTCGTGGCGTGCCTGGCAGGCACGGGCTCAGCGCAGTGTAGCCAGGGCGACGCTGAGCCCTACACTGCGCCCCTTTTTGCACCGCCCCCTCGGCCCAGGAGCCTGACGCCCATGCTGCGCTTTCACTTTCCCATCGTCATCATCGACGAGGACTACCGTTCGGAGAACACCTCGGGCCTGGGCATTCGCGCGCTGGCGCAGGCGATCGAGAAGGAGGGCTTTGAAGTGCTGGGTGTCACGAGCTATGGCGACTTGAGCCAGTTCGCGCAACAGCAAAGCCGCGCCTCGGCGTTCATTCTCAGCATCGACGATGAAGAGTTCACCCCCGGCCCCGAGCTCGACCCGGCGGTGTTGAATCTGCGCAAATTCATTCAGGAAATCCGCTTCAAGAACGCCGACATCCCAATCTACCTCTACGGCGAGACGCGCACGTCACAGCACATTCCGAACGACATCCTGCGCGAACTGCACGGTTTCATTCACATGTTCGAAGACACGCCGGAGTTCGTGGCCCGCCACATCATCCGCGAAGCAAAAAGTTACCTCGATGGTTTGGCGCCACCTTTCTTCAAGGCCCTGGTGGACTATGCGCAAGACGGTTCCTATTCCTGGCACTGCCCGGGTCATTCGGGCGGCGTGGCCTTCCTGAAGAGCCCCGTGGGCCAGATGTTCCACCAGTTCTTCGGCGAAAACATGCTGCGCGCCGATGTGTGCAACGCGGTGGATGAACTCGGCCAGTTGCTCGACCACACCGGCCCGGTGGCGGCCAGTGAGAAGAACGCCGCGCGCATCTTCAACGCCGACCATTGCTTCTTCGTCACCAACGGCACCAGCACCAGCAACAAGATGGTGTGGCATCACACGGTGGCGCCGGGCGACGTGGTGGTGGTCGACCGCAACTGCCACAAGAGCATCCTGCACAGCATCATCATGACCGGCGCAGTGCCGGTGTTCCTGACGCCGACGCGCAACCATCACGGCATCATCGGGCCGATCACGCAGGACCAGTTTTCGGCCGCGGCGATCCGTCGCAAGATCGCTGCCAATCCACTGCTTGCGGGGGTCGATGTCGACGCGGTCAAACCGCGCATCCTGTCGGTGACGCA
>JAYUPO010000599.1:0-5728 GCA_043760085.1 Burkholderiales bacterium | reverse complement strand
GCGTCACCGGTTCGAAGTACAACCGGTCGCTGGTGTCGTAATCGGTGCTCACCGTTTCCGGGTTGCAGTTGACCATGATGGTCTCGTAGCCGTCTTCGCGCATGGCCAGCGCGGCATGCACGCAGCAGTAGTCGAATTCGATGCCCTGGCCGATGCGGTTCGGCCCGCCGCCCAGCACCATGATCTTGCGCCGGTTTGTCGGCTCGGCTTCGCACTCCTCGTCATAGGTGGAATACATGTACGCGGTTTGCGTGGCGAACTCGGCCGCGCAGGTGTCCACGCGCTTGTACACCGGGCGCAGGCCCAGGGCGTGGCGGCGCTCGCGCACTTCGCGTTGCTGCGCGCCCAGCAGCCGCGCCAGGCGCTTGTCTGAAAAGCCCATGCGCTTGAGTTGGCGCAACTCGGCCAGGCTCAGGGCCTGGATGTTGCGGCCCTTGAGCGCTGCCTCGGCGCTGACCAGTTGCTCGATTTGCGCCAGGAACCAGGGGTCGATCGCGGTTTCGGCAAAGATTTCGTCCAGGCTCA
The DNA here is from genome assembly GCA_043760085.1 of Burkholderiales bacterium. Classification (GTDB taxonomy): domain Bacteria; phylum Pseudomonadota; class Gammaproteobacteria; order Burkholderiales; family Burkholderiaceae_C; genus Rubrivivax. The sequence continues at coordinate 5,203 of JAYUPO010000599.1, read as the reverse complement.
TGCCGATGCGAAAGGCATCGGCCACGTAGAGGATGCGCTCGGGCCCGGCTTCACCGATTTCCTCGATGATCTCGTCGCGATCGGTGCTGCGTTCGCTTAGGCCGTCGATGCCGGTTTCCAGCCCGCGCAGTGCCTTCTGGAAACTTTCCTGGAACGTGCGGCCGATGGCCATGACCTCGCCCACGCTCTTCATCTGCGTCGTCAGGTGCGGGTCGGCCTCGCGGAATTTCTCGAAGGCAAAGCGGGGAATCTTGGTCACAACATAGTCGATGCTGGGCTCGAAGCTCGCCGGCGTGGCGCCGCCGGTGATGTCGTTGCTCAGTTCGTCGAGCGTGTAGCCCACCGCGAGCTTGGCCGCCACTTTGGCAATCGGGAAGCCCGTGGCCTTGGAGGCCAGCGCCGACGAGCGGCTGACACGCGGGTTCATCTCGATCACCACCATGCGCCCGTCAACCGGGTTGATGCTGAACTGCACGTTCGAGCCGCCGGTATCGACACCAATTTCGCGCAGGATGGCGATGCTGGCGTTGCGCAGAAGTTGGTATTCCTTGTCGGTGAGGGTCTGCGCCGGCGCCACGGTGATCGAGTCGCCCGTGTGAATGCCCATCGGGTCGAGGTTTTCGATGGCGCACACGATGATGCAGTTGTCGGCGCGGTCGCGCACGACTTCCATTTCGAACTCTTTCCAGCCGATCAGCGACTCCTCGATCAGCAGTTCTTTGGTGGGCGACAGATCCAACCCGCGCTTGCAGATTTCTTCAAACTCGGCCGGGTTGTAGGCAATGCCGCCACCGGTGCCGCCAAGCGTGAAGCTGGGGCGGATGACGATGGGAAAGCCCGTGCCGGCTGTTTGCTCGGCAATGTGGCGCTGCACCGCCAAGGCGTCGTCGAACGAATGCGCAATGCCACTGCGCGCCGAGCCCAGGCCGATGGCGGTCATCGCATCCTTGAACTTCAAGCGGTCTTCGGCTTTTTCGATGGCGCGTTCGTTGGCGCCGATCATCTCCACGTCGTACCTGTCCAGCACGCCGTGCTTGTGCAGCTCAAGCGCGCAGTTCAGCGCGGTTTGCCCGCCCATGGTGGGCAACAGCGCCATCTTCTCGCCAGGGTAGGCCTGGCGTTCCTTGGCAATGATGCGTTCGAGCACCTGCCAGGTGATCGGCTCCACATAGGTGGCATCCGCCATGTTCGGGTCGGTCATGATGGTGGCCGGGTTGCTGTTGACCAGCACCACCCGGTACCCCTCTTCGCGCAAGGCCTTGCAGGCCTGGGCGCCGGAGTAATCGAACTCGCAAGCCTGGCCGATGATGATCGGGCCGGCACCGATGATCAGCACGCTTTGAATGTCGCTGCGCTTAGGCATTGTTCTGCTCCATCTTTCTTGCCATCAGCGCCGTGAACCGATCGAACAGGTAGGCAATGTCGTGTGGGCCGGGCGAGGCCTCAGGGTGCCCCTGGAAGCAAAAGGCCGGGCGGTCGGTGCGCTCCAGGCCCTGCACGGTGCCATCGAACAAGCTCACATGGGTGGGCTTGAAGTTGGCCGGCAGGCTGGCCTCGTCGACCGCGAACCCGTGGTTCTGGCTGGTGATGCTGACGCGGCCGCTGGCCAGGTCTTTCACCGGGTGATTGGCCCCGTGGTGGCCGAACTTCATCTTGTAAGTCTTGGCGCCCGACGCCAGCGCCATGATCTGGTGGCCCAGGCAGATGCCGAAGGTGGGCAGGCCAGCGTCAATGAGCTGGCGCGTGGCCTCGATCGCGTAGTCGCAAGGCTGCGGGTCGCCGGGGCCGTTCGACAAGAACACACCATCCGGCCGCATGGCCAATACCTGCGCCGCAGGCGTGCGCGCCGGCATCACGGTGATGCGGCAGCCGCGGCTGGCCAGCATGCGCAGGATGTTGTGCTTGATGCCAAAGTCATAGGCCACCACATGAAACCGGGCACTGGCCTGGGTGCCGTAGCCTGAGCCCAGGGCCCATTCGGTCTGCGTCCATTCGTAAGGTTCGCGTGCTGTCACCACCTGGGCCAGATCCTGGCCCACCATGTTGGGTGCCGAGCGTGCGCGCGCCAGGGCTTGCGCCACGTCGTGCGGCGTGGGCGTGTGGCCGGGTGCGAACGCGGTGATACAGCCGTTTTGCGCGCCTTGGCTGCGCAGCATGCGCGTGAGGCGGCGCGTGTCGATGTCGGCCAGCGCCACCGTGCCCTCGTTGCGCAGGTACTGGCTCAAGGTTTGCGTGTGACGGAAGTTGGACACGCGCACCGGCAGGTCGCGAATGATCAGGCCGGCAGCATGCACCCGGGTGGCTTCGGCATCTTCAGCGTTGATGCCGTAATTGCCGATGTGCGGATACGTCAGGGTGACGATCTGGCGGCAATAGCTCGGGTCGGTGAGAATTTCCTGGTAGCCGGTGAGCGCGGTGTTGAACACCACTTCGCCCACGGTGTGGCCGGGCGCGCCGATCGAAGTGCCCAGGAACGTCGTGCCGTCTGCAAGGGCAAGCAGCGCGGCAGGCAGGTCGGGTTGCAAAAGGAAAACTCCGGTTTGCGCGCGCCCAGCATGGCTCGACTGGCCAGTTCCGGGGGGAAACCGAGGGGAGTTTCGCTGGGGCTGCGGGGTGTGGGTGTAAACCGCCGCATTCTACCCACTGCGGCGCCGCGACACGCCGAACACCCGCGGTTCAAACCACCAGGGCGGCGATGCCGGCCCGCGCAATCTGGGCGTCCTCGGCTGACTTCACCCCGCTCACACCGACCGCCCCGACGCACTGGCCTTGAACCATCACCGGCACGCCGCCTTCAAGCATGCCGTGCAGGGTGGGCGCGCTCAGGAAGGCCGTGCGCCCGGCGTTGATCATGTCTTCATAGACTTTGCTTTCGCGCCGGCCCAATGCTGCCGTGCGTGCCTTGGCCGGCGCGATTTCGCTCGAAACTGGTGCTGCGCCATCCAGACGCTGCAGCCACAGGACATGGCCGCCGTCATCGACAACGGCGATCGCCACGGCCCAGTTGTTGCGCAGCGCCTCGGCCTCGGCCGCTGCAGCCATGATGCGCGCGTCATTCATCGTCAAAGCCATCTTGCTCTTCACGGTTTTGCCCCCAGGTACGAAAGCTTGAACGATAGGCGCAGGCGCCACACGCGCCAAGCGCGGGCGGCGCTAAGCTGTGATACTTGGCGGGCGTGGCTGCCCGAAAGGCCGGTAAGCCTGCGGAAATCCGGGGCTTGACAGCCGGCGCACGGAACTAGAATCAAGTTACGGCATCCATGCCGTTGTAAGTCAACCACCTTGTTGGAGAACGCATGAACCAGAGCCTGCAAACCGCCCCCGACTTTGCCGGTACCGGCACGCTGGCCGCGCAACGCAACCGCGTGCTGCGCAACACCTATTGGCTGCTGGCGCTGTCGATGGTGCCCACCATTCTTGGCGCCTGGATCGGCGTGGCCACTGGCCTGGCGCAAGCCATGAGCCCGGGCATCGCGATGATCGTGTTTTTTGCCGGTGCCTTCGGCTTGATGTATGCGATTGAAAAGACCAAGAACTCGGCCGCCGGCGTGCCGATGCTGCTGGCCTTCACCTTCTTCATGGGCCTGATGCTGTCGCGCCTGATCGGCATGGTGCTGGGCCTGTCCAACGGCGCCAACCTGATCATGATGGCCTTTGCCGGCACGGGCGTGATCTTCTTTGGCATGGCCTCGCTGTCCAGCGTGATCAAGCGCGATCTGTCGTCCATGGGCAAGTGGCTGTTCATCGGCGCGGTGATGCTGATGATTGCCGGCATTGCGAACTTCTTCCTGAAGAGCAGCGCACTGATGATCACCCTGATGGTGCTGGCCATCGGCATCTTCTCCGCCTTCATCATCTATGACCTGAAGCGCGTGCAAGACGGCGAAGAAACCAACTACATCACCGCCACGCTGGGCGTGTACCTGAGCATCTACAACGTCTTCCAGAGCCTGTTGGCACTGCTTGGCATCTTTGGCGGCGAGCGCGATTGAGGCGCGCTTGCTCGTGACAACGGGGCCTGCGGGCCCCGTTTGTTTGCCTTGTCCAAGATTTACTCAAACTGTGGCGGGCCGATCGAAGACCGCCATGCTCTCCACATGCGCCGTGTGCGCAAACATGTTCACCACGCCGGCCAGGCTGCATGTGTAGCCGCCTTGATGCACCAGCAGCCCCGCGTCGCGGGCCAAGGTGGCCGGGTTGCAACTGACGTAGACGATGCGCTGCGGCGCGCGCCAACCCGGGCGCGGTGCTTGTTCCAGTTCGGCAACGGCCTTGGCCAAGGCAAAAGCGCCTTCCCGGGGCGGATCGACCAGCCACTTGTTGACACTGGCCATGGCCAGCAAGTCGTCGGCCGTGATCTCAAACAGGTTGCGCACCGCAAACGATGCGCGGTCTGACAAGCCGTTGAGCAGTGCATTGGCCTGCGCCCGCTCAACCAGCGCCGCGCTGCCCTCAATGCCCAGCACCTTGTGCGCCTGGCGCGCAATGGGCAGCGTGAAGTTACCCAGGCCACAGAACCAGTCCACCACCTGGTCTTGCGGCTCAAGTGCCAGCAGGCGCACGGCACGCGCCACCAGCACCCGGTTGATGGCGGCATTGACCTGCGTGAAGTCGGTCGGCTTGAACCGCATGTGAATGTCGAACTGCGGCAGCGCATAAGCCAACTGCGGGCCACCCTCATCAAGCAAAGCCACCGTCTCCGGCCCCTTGGGTTGCAGCCACCATTGCACTTGATGGGTGCTCGCGAAGGCCCGCAAACGGCCGCGGTCTGCCTGCGTTACGGGCTCAAGATGCCGCAACACCAAGGCCACCACGTCGTCGCCACAAGCCAGCTCGATCTGCGGCAAGCGGTCGCGCTGATCCATGCTGGCGATCAGTTCGCGCAACGGCAGCAGCAGGGCACTGACGCGTTCGGGCAAGACGGCACAGGACTGCATGTCAGCCACGTAGCGCGACTTGCGCTCGTGAAAGCCGACCAGCACCACGCCCTTCTTGATGACGTAACGCACCGACAACCGGGCGCGCTGCCGGTAACCCCAGGCCGGCCCCTCGATCGGCCGCAACACGCGCTGCGGCTTCACCTTCGCCAGGTGCCACAGGTTGTCTTCCCGCACACGCTCTTCCGATCTCAGTAAAAGCAGGAAGGGCAACGCACCGAGGAAGTGGGCGCGGTGCTCGCTTAGCAGAAAGTAAGTCGCTGCCG
>JAYUPO010000598.1:0-2335 GCA_043760085.1 Burkholderiales bacterium | reverse complement strand
GGCTTGTTCGAACTGGTGCGCACGGGCGCCATGAGCATCATCGTGTGCCTGTTCATCTTTGCGCTGGTGGTGGGCGTGACCTTCGTGGTGGTGTTTGTTGAACGCGGGCAACGCAAGATCTTGGTCAACTATGCCAAGCGGCAGGTCGGCAACAAGGTCTACGGCGGGCAGTCTTCGCACCTGCCGCTCAAGCTGAACATGTCGGGCGTGATCCCGCCCATCTTTGCCAGCAGCATCATCTTGCTGCCGGCCACCATCGTGGGCTGGTTCGCCACCGGCGAAGGCATGCGCTGGTTGAAGGATTTGTCGGGCGCGCTGTCGCCCGGCCAGCCGATCTACGTGATGCTGTACGCCGCGATGATCGTCTTCTTCTGTTTCTTCTACACCGCACTGGTGTTCAACAGCCGCGAGACGGCAGACAACCTGAAGAAGAGCGGCGCCTTCATTCCCGGTATCCGCCCGGGTGAGCAGACGGCCAAGCACATTGACAAGATTCTTTCCCGTTTGACGCTGGTCGGCGCGGTGTACATCACCATGGTGTGCCTGTTGCCTGAATTTTTGGTGCTGAAGTACAACGTACCGTTTTACTTCGGTGGTACGTCGTTGCTCATCATCGTGGTGGTCACCATGGACTTCTGGTCCCAGGTGCAGAGCTACGTGATGAGCCAGCAATACGAGTCGCTGTTGAAAAAGGCAAATTTCAAGGCAAGCAAAGACGCTGTGGCCAAGGACGATGTCATCCAGATGCAGGGTGAGATTCTCGAGAATCTGCCCAACGCCACCTTCCGCGTAAAGCTTGAAAACGGCCACGTCGCCTTGGGGCACATCTCCGGCAAGATGCGCATGCACTACATCCGCATCCTGCCTGGTGACCGTGTCACGGTTGAATTGACGCCCTACGATTTGACGCGGGCGCGCATTGTCTTCAGGGCGAAGTGAGCGGGCCGAGAGTGGAATTTCAGGACGAGTTTCAGGACAAGTTTCAGGAGATAGGTATGAAAGTCGCAGCATCGGTCAAAAAGATGTGTCGCCATTGCAAGATCATCCGTCGCCACGGCGTGGTGCGGGTCATCTGTACGGATCCCCGACATAAGCAGCGGCAGGGCTAGTGAGCCCTGGCGATACCTCCGCGCATGGTTGCGCGAAGGCCGCCAAATGCAACGCAAGCACAGAACAGATTCCAAGGAAGCACCATGGCACGCATCGCCGGCATCAACATCCCGCCGCACAAACACGCAGAGATCGGCCTGACCTCGATATTCGGGATCGGCCGTCCCACGGCGCAGAAGATCTGCGTCGCGGTGGGCATCGACTACTCCAAGAAGATCAAGGATCTGAGCGACACCGATCTTGAAAAGATTCGCGATGAGATCGCCCGCATCACCATCGAAGGCGACCTGCGCCGCGAGATCTCCATCAACATCAAGCGGCTGATGGACCTGGGCTGCTATCGCGGCCTGCGCCACCGCCGTGGCCTGCCGGTACGCGGCCAGCGCACCCGCACCAACGCCCGCACCCGCAAGGGCCCGCGCAAGGGCGCGGCAGCACTGAAGAAGTAAGCCCTTCTTCCAAACTGCCCCACCTGCCGAACCCCACGCGACAAACTTCGAGAGCCCACCACCATGGCCAAACCAGCTGCCAACACCGCCGCGCGCCGCGTGAGCAAGAAAGTCCGCAAGAACATCGCAGATGGCGTGGCGCATGTCCACGCCTCGTTCAACAACACCATCATCACCATCACCGATCGCCAAGGCAGCGCCCTGGCCTGGGCGTCTTCGGGCGGCCAGGGTTTCAAGGGCTCGCGCAAGTCAACGCCCTTCGCCGCCCAGGTGGCCGCTGAAGTGGCCGGCCGCGCGGCGCAAGAGCAAGGCATCAAGAACCTCGACGTGCGCATCAAGGGCCCGGGCCCGGGGCGTGAGTCGTCGGTGCGTGCCTTGGCCGCGCTGGGCATTCGCATCAACCTGATCTCTGATGTGACCCCGATCCCGCACAACGGCTGCCGCCCGCAAAAGCGCCGTCGCATCTGATTCACCCTGCTGCGTTCCGGCATGCGTGCTGGCGCCGGCTGTTACCGGGAAGTGGCAGCACTTCCCACAAAAAGGCCGCATTGATGTGCGGCCTCGTAAGACCACCGTCTGAGCGCTACAAAAACATTCGCCAGACTCGCGCAGCGTGCAGGTGCCCAGCACTTCGCAGTTGCGTCAGACCATGATCAAAGGAATCAAACGTGGCACGTTACCTAGGACCCAAAGCCAAGCTGTCGCGCCGTGAAGGCACCGATCTGTACCTGAAGAGCGCACGCCGCGCCATCAGCGACAAGTCCAAGTTCGAATCC
>JAYUPO010000597.1:0-2336 GCA_043760085.1 Burkholderiales bacterium | reverse complement strand
CAGCGCCGCGCGCGGGCCCAGGATGTCGAGCGCTGCCTCAAAGAAGCGCTCCATCAGCTCGCCCGAGAACACCTTGGAGATCGCGCCCATCTCGGGCGGCGTGGTGCCGTTCTCGGCGAGTTCGGCGCAGTGCAGCATCAACTGGCGGCCGACGTCGATCTCGGCGGCCAGCGTGCCGATGCGGTCTCGCACCAGCGCATCGTGGCGCAGCCGCGCATCGGCACGGATGTCGGCGATGAGCAGGTTGAACGCGTGCGCGACCTTCAGCACAATGCCCCCGCCCACCAGCCCGCGTTCGTTGGCCAGCGCGTCGGTCAGCACCTTCCAGCCGCCGTTCACGGGGCCCACGATATTGGCCGCGGGAATGCGCACATCGTCATAGAAGATGTTGGCAAAGGCGCCGTCGTACATCGTGCTGGCGGGCTTGACCGTGATGCCCTGCGTGTTCATGGGCACGATGAACATGCTGATGCCGGCATGTGCGGGCTTCGAGTCTTTATCGGTGCGCGCAGCCAGGAACATGTACTGGCCCCAGAAGGTGGTGGTCCAGATCTTCTGGCCGTTGATGACCCATTCAGCGCCGTCTTTGCCATGTTCCAACACCGCGCTGGTGCGCAGTGCGGCCAGGTCGCTGCCGGCATCGGGCTCGCTGTAGCCCATGCCGTGCATCACCTCGCCGCGCAAGATTTCGGGCAGGTAGCGGCGTTGCTGCTCGGGGGTGCCATGCATCATCAACGCATTGCTCTGCACGGCAGCGCCGGCACGCGGCGCTTCGGCGCTTTCCATCACTTCCATGAAGGCCAGTTGCTCCAGCGCTGAACGCGCCTGGCCGCCATGTTCGTTGGGCCAACTCAAGCCCAGCCAGCCGGTCTTGCCCAGGTCGCGCGCAAAGCCGGCATCGAACTCGCGGTCGTGAAACGGCAGGCGGTCGAATGCGGCCTTGCGCGCGCCGCTCCAGTGCGTTTGCAGCCATGCGCGCACCTCGTTGCGCAAGGCATTGCCCGCGGCGCCGAGGTCGTATTCGGGCAGGGCGGCGCTGTCGCCGTCGAGCAGGGCTGCTGCCAGCTCGGCGCGCGCCTGCGCGGCACCACCCAGGGGCAGCAAATCCAGGTGCACACGGCGAAAGTGGCGCGGCGCTTCATGCTCTTCGGCATAGCCGATGGCGCCAAAGGCGTGGTGGGTTTGCAGCGCCACCTGGCGCAGGGCTGGGCCGGCGAAGGCTAATGCCGCGGCGCTGAAGGTGGGCCATTGCGGCAGGCCGAAGTCGAACGCCTGCGCCGCGTGGTGCAGGGTCAGGCGCACGCCTTCAAGCGCAATGAGGTTGTCGGCCAGCTTGTGCTGCACCGCCTGGAAGCGGCCGATGGGTTGGCCAAATTGGCGCCGTTCTTTCGCATAGTCCACCGTCATCTCAAAGGCGCGGCGTGCGGCGCCATGGGCACGGGCTAACAGCGCCATGCGCAGGATGTGCGTGAAGCGTTCGCGCGCACCGGCGGGCAGCACAACGCGCTGCGCCGCGGCGTTGTGCAGCCGCGCTTCGGCCCAGCCGGCCGCGCCGCTCAAGCCCATGGCGCGGGTGGGGCTGAGCTTCACGCCGCCCTGGTTGACATCAATCAGCACGGCGGCGTCGTCGTGCCAGGCCAGCACATGCGTGGCATGCATCGCGCCATCCACAAAGCGCAGCAGGCCATCGGCCACGCCGTGGGCGCAGCTCAAGGTGCCGGCTTGGGCGTCGGCGCCTAAGCCCGCGCTGGCCACGGCCAGGCGCATCTGGCCTTGGTGCAATGCGTGCAGCAGGGCGGTGCTGGCCGCATCGCTGGTCGCCTGTTGGCGCAGCAGCAAGTTGGCCATCACCGCGCCCAGCAGCGGCGCCGGGCAAGCGGCGCGGCCCAGTTCTTCCATCACCACCGCCACTTCGCGCAGCCCGCCTTCGCTGGGCTCATGGCCCAATGTGGCCAAGCCCTGGCCGACCAAACCTTGCCACAGCGTGGCCACGGCAGCGCGGTCTTCGCAGCGTTCAACGGCGCCGGCCGCGGGCCAATGAGTGGCCAAAAAACCGCGCATGGATTCGCGCAGCAGCGTGCGTTCCTCGGCGCCGGGCAACGCTTCACGCCAGGCAAGGTCGTTGGGCTTGTTCATCGCTGCGCCGGCATCGTCATGTTGGGTGGCAGCTTCGTGGCATGACGCGGCCACGGCAAGCCAGGGCGCAGAAAAGGAACTGTGCAAGCGCGGCACAGGCTGGGGCGGCGAGTCGGAACAGAATGCCCGCGGTCAAAGCCCATCGTGTTGAGGTGCCATGCTCTCCCGTGAAGACAACGAACGCCTGGTTCGCGTCGGCC
>JAYUPO010000596.1:0-2340 GCA_043760085.1 Burkholderiales bacterium | reverse complement strand
ATGGCTTGCCGGTGGGCGTGCAGATCTGCACGGCACGGTTTCGCGAAGACATCGCCCTGCGCGCCGGTGAAGTGATCGAGCGCGCGGCCCGGTTTTCGGCGCTGGACATGCTGGCAGATAAGAGCCTGTGAAGAGAGCCTGCGAACAGCAGCCTGTGAAGGTATGACCGCCATGGACGACACCGACCGTGCCTTGATTTCCCTGCTGCGCAAGGATGCGCGCACCAACGTGGCCGCGCTGGCGGCCAAGCTCAAGGTTTCGCGCGGCACCGTGACCAACCGGCTGCGCAAGCTCGAAGACGAGCACGTGATCGTGGGCTACACCGTGCGGCTGCGCCCCGACGCCGAACCGAACAAGATACGCGCCTGGATGGGGGTGGTGGTCGAGGGCAACCAGACCCGCGCCGTGCTGGCCAGCCTGCTCGGCGAGCCCGGCGTGGCGGCGCTGCATGACACCAACGGCCGCTGGGATTTGCTGGCCGAGCTGCGCGCCGAATCGAACGCAGAACTGTCGGCCGTGCTGGAGCGGGTGCGGCTGATCAAGGGCATTGCCAGCACGGAGACGAGCATCTTGCTGGCCACCTATCGGTAGGCGCGTCATCGCGCTGAATCAGGGTTTGAAGCAGGCGGCCGGCCGCATCGCGGTGCTATGGTTTGCGCCCTTCAATCAACGCTGGAGCGACGCATGGCCAACCCTGCAAGCAAGTTTGTCTGGTACGAATTGATGACCAGCGACCTGGCGGCCGCTGAGAAGTTCTACAAGGAAGTGGTCGGCTGGAAGATGGAAGACAGCGCCATACCCGGCATGAAGTACACCCATCTCATGGCCGGCAGCACCTCGGTGGGCGGGATGATGACGCTGCCGGATGAGGCCAAGAAGATGGGCGCCCCGCCGGCCTGGATGGGCTATGTGGGTGTGGCCGATGTCGATGCCAGCGCCGCCAGCATCAAGGCCGCCGGCGGCGCCGTGCACAAGGCGCCCGAAGACATTCCGGGTGTAGGCCGATTCGCGGTGGTGGCCGACCCGCAAGGTGCAGCCTTCATGCTCTTCAAGGGCAACATGGACGAAGCGCCACCCGCGCCACCGGCTGCCACACCCGGCACGGTGGGCTGGCATGAACTGCATGCGGCCGATGGCGCCAAGGCCTGGGACTTCTACGCCAGCCAGTTCGGCTGGACCAAGGACACCGCCATGGACATGGGCCCGATGGGCGTGTACCAGCTCTTTGCCGCAGGCGCAGAAGCCGTGGGCGGCATGATGACCAAGATGCCCGCACAGCCCGTGCCCGCCTGGCTGTATTACTTCAACACCGACGCCATTGACGCCGCGGCCAAGCGCGTCACCGATGGTGGCGGCCAGGTCGTCAACGGCCCGATGGAGGTGCCCGGCGGCAGCTGGATCATCAACGCCATCGACCCGCAAGGCGCCATGTTTGCGCTGGTGGCGCCGAAGCGTTGATGCACTACCGCGCGCCCGTTCAAGGCGCCGGTTTCAAGCCTTGAACGGGTTTTCAATGCGCAGGCCGTCGATGCGCTGGCCGTGCTGCATGTCTTCCGTTAACAGCCGCTTGCAGCCGGCTTCCAGCGCCGCCGCCACGATCAATGAATCGTAGAAGCTGAAGCCCAGGCGGGCCTTGAGCGCGAGCGCATCGCTGTAGAGCTTCACGCTGGGCATGACGCGCCACATGGGCACCAGCATCCTTTCCAGGAACTCTTGCGTGTGCGCAGGTGTGGCAGGAGTGGCCAGCTTGCGAGTCAGGACGTTCAGTGTTTCCTGCACCACCTGAAAGCTGACGCAGGCTGTCTTGGTCTCCAGGCCTGTGCGTGTCAGCGCCTGGGCAATGTCGCTCTTTGCCGGTGCGGCATCGTCGAAGAGATAGATGAAGATGTTGCTGTCGAAGAAGTCAACGCTCATTCATCTCGTCCCGCGTGAATTTGCGCCCACCGGTGCTCACGTACTTGCGCATCTCATCAACGAGCGCCATGGCACCACTGGCGTTACGCCGCCGGCCAGCGTAATCGGCCAGCCAAACACGGAACTGCTCGTTGAGCGTGGTGTTCTCAGTGCGCGCTTGCTCACGCGCGGCTTCAATGACCGCTTCATCGGCGCTGAGGGTGATATTTTTCATCGTTGGACTCGAATGTAGTGCACACCATTTAGTGTACACATAAGCTTCTGCCCAGGTCTCGGAGGAGACACCTGCGAGAGCTAAGGCCTCGCGTCAAAATACGGTGTCCAACATTGATTGGATGTGATATGAATGCGAGATGCAAAAAGAGAGCGGTGTTCGTCTAATCGAATCGAAGTTCAGATCACTAGCGCCGTTGATGGACGAGCGCA
>JAYUPO010000595.1:0-5746 GCA_043760085.1 Burkholderiales bacterium | reverse complement strand
CATGCGCAAAACTCGTGGCCAGGAAGGTGGCGCCACTGCCACCCTTCACCGGCATGAAAGCGATGACCTGGCCCTCGGACTGTGCGCCTTCACGCTGCGACATCAGCCGTTCGATCTGGCGGCCATAGGCGGCCTTGAATTCACCGTTGGCCAGCGGCGTGTGCACCACCTCGCGAATGCCCGCGCGCATGGCGCTCATCAGCGTGGCCTGGGTGCGGTCGGCTGTGAGCAGGATCACCGAGGTGCCCGGCTGGCTGTTCAGCGCCCCGCCCAACATTTGCAGGTCGTCGTTGCCGATCGCCGGCAATTCCGCTACCAGCAAATCGGGGCGGCCTTGCAGCACTTCCATGCACACCGCGTCGATGCTGCCGACCTGGCTTTGCACGTCGGCCTGGCCCTTTGCCACGGCGATGTCGCGCGCCACAACCTGCACTGCGGTGGGGCTGGGGGCGACAACGGAAACTTTGATGGACATAAAGGGCGCTGCCTATTCGAACTTCAACTGCACAGCGTGTTTCCGGCGCTGTCCATGCTCTCGCGTGGCAGGTAGGTCGTGGCTGTCGGCAGGGTCAAGGTGATCGGCATGAACGGCGCGACCGAAGAGATGCTGTAACCCGACAGGCTGATCGTGACACCCGTGCAATTGGCGCTGTTAGTGGGTGTGCACACATTTGGAAAAACCGTCGAATATGTCTTGGTGATGGTTCCGCCGCTGGCCGTGGCCAAAAATGGTGCCATGCGTAACTCGATACCTGCCGCATCCTTGGCACAAACCACCGCAACGCGTGCCCCGGCGCGAGCAGCCTCGTTTGCCGAGTTGATGGCAAATAACCAACGCGCGAAATCAATCATCGCAAGTAATGATGCAAGGAAAATTCCGAACACGAGAACGAACTCAATCGCTGCCGAGCCTCGTTGCTGTTGCATAAAGGTTTGACGTTCAGAAGAAGACAAAGGGCACCGTCACGCTGATGGTTTCCAGGGTAATCCCAGGAAATACACTCGCCATCCAAGGCGATATCGGGTAACCAGATATCGAAACCGTCACCATGTTCATGGCGCCCGCCGGTGAGCCTGCGTCAACGGAATTGACCTCGGGGTTGGCAATGGGCTCGAGTATGAAGACCATGCTCGTGGTGAGATTCGGCAACAATGGCGTTGTGCCGGCAGTTTCTGTGCCATAAACAACGATGTTCTTGGCGTTTACCTGCCGCGGCCCGCTTTCGGGTTCACCCACAGAAAGGTACCGTGCCGCCGTGCGTGCCCCCTTGGCCAGGGTCTCGTAGGCATACAGCGCCCGCCCGACCTCGATGGTGCCCACCGTCAGGCTAACCATGACCATCAATATGAGCGCCAACTCAATCGCAGCGGCACCCCTGCATCGATTGCGACACGGCAAATTGGCTTGAAGTTTCTTGGCCATTGCGCGCCTACTTTGCCAACACGGGCACCAGAGGCCCGAATGTGCCACCACCCAGCCCGCTGCTGGCACAGGGAGTGCCAGGGGTATCGGCCAGGCCCAGGTATTCAATATCGAGGGTCGTTGTGACTTGCGACCAGCTCGCTGCGCTGCCACCGTTTGCAACTGGCGCAAGGAGCAAAACGCAAGCGAAGTCAAGCACGGGCGGATTTGCGCCACCCGCATCCCAAACCGAGCAATCGACCATGGCTGCGGTCACCACCCGGCGCGACACTCCCCGGGCAAGGTGCTGGGCGGATGTCAGCACCGTATTCGGGCCTGCGTACGTGCCTTGAAAGGGCGTGCGTGCAGCCTGCCTAATGACGTAGTCAGCGTAGTTGTTGCTTCCTGTTGGGTAGCTGTGGCCCGTGAAGTCTGGCAGGGGCCCTGTCGTAGCGCTAAGAGGGTTCCTGTAGACACCAAAGCGCGAATTCCAAGCACCCTCCAATGTGGACATCACACCGGCTTCACCCACGATGGTTCCTGGGGCCACCGCACAGGTGCCAGCGCCCAATATCAAGTTCCGCACCTCGGAGGCGCCGCCAGAAGGAGGCGAGAAGTCCAGCCAGCCAAAATTGCCGGTGCCGTAGCTGCCAGAACCGGGGTCCGTCACCCCAATCTTGCGCGTGCCGGGAGTCAATCCCCATGGCGCCGCGGTGGTGCCTGGCGTGATGCACACCGCAACCGGAAACGCACAAACCGATTGGGCATTTCCGAGCTTGGCCACAGCCTCGCCGGCAACTGTGGCGGTAGATGACGTGCTGCCGATGAACCAATTCAGCAAGGGCTTGAAGAACAGCGTGTTGCCTGCATCAATGTATGAACAGCGAACGAACTTGGCGGTGACGGGAGTGATCCCCGTGTAGCTCGCTGTGGTTGCAGCCACCCACCCCGTGTCTGCTAGAACGGTGTTGAACTCCACGATCACGTTGCCCAGGTCAAAGTCATCCTTCTGAAAGTGCAGCCGATTCACCGATTGGGTCGTACGCACCCCCGACGTGCCCACCCGGGTGATATCCATGGTGGCTTTACCGCGCCTGATCGCGGCGTCAAATATGTTGGGGTCGTTGGCGAGCGTCAGCGACGAGGTTGCCGCCAACGCGCACGAATCCATCGCATTCTGAATTTCAGTCCTGTAGACGAACAGCCGCGCCAGATCGACCACCAACGCGCCGAAGCCAAACAGGATGGGCAAGGTGATCAGCGCCAGGATGGCAATCGCGCCGCGCTGCGCCGCACGGCGGAGTGACGTTGGAACGAAAGCACGCATGGTGAGCCCCCTCACTGCCCGGCGCTTGATGCCGTGACGCCAATCACCTGGAACGTTGGCGGTGGGGTCTTGTAGCTGTCGCGCTGCTTGCTTAGCGTGTTGCGGGCCGCCTGGGCATCGGCCAGCGCAGGCAGCGCGCTGTCGCGGCCAGCGGTGGGGTTCAGGGTTTGCAGCGCCACGGCATGGCGCACGCTCTGGCCAAAGGCCTGGTCGAGGTTCGGGCTGGTCGCCATGCAGCCGCTCAGCAGGGCCACAGCCAAACTCAATGGAACGACAGGGGTGCGGATCATGGTGTGGCCCTCACTTCAATTGCAGGTTGTCGGCAGGTGCTTTTGGCGCAGTGGCTTTGCGCCCGCCGTCGGGAACGTCAGCCCGGCCCGAGCCTTCGAGCTTGCCGTCGCGGATCATTTCAAGCCGCGAGGGCGGCACGAAACCATCGGTGGGCAAGGCCACGTCACCCGGCAGCGACTTGATCAGCCGCGCGGTGATGACGAACAGCAGCTCGGTGCGGTCGGTCTGGAATTCGGTGGAGCGGAACAGCGCGCCAAGCACGGGCAGGTCGCCCAGGAACGGGAAGCGGCTGATGTTTTCGGTGACGTTGTTCTTGATCAACCCGGCAATGGCCATGCTCTGGCCATCGCGCAGCAAGACAGTGGTGGCGACACGGCGCGTGGTGAAGCTGGGCAGCACCGCGGTGGCACCGCCCACGGTGGTGAAGGGGCTGCCGGTGCGGGTGAGCTCTGACACTTCAGGCGCCACTTTCAGGTGAATCACGTCACCGTCGAGCACCACGGGCATGAACTTCAGGCCGACGCCGAACTCCTTTTCTTCCAGGGTGATGGTCACGCCGCCGGTGTCACTCGTGCGTGCAACCGGAATGAACACCTTGCCGCCGGCCAGGAAGCTGCCTTCCTGGCCGCTGACGGCCACGATGTTGGGTTCGGCCAGGATCTTGACCACGCCGTCGTCGCGCTTGGCGTCGACCGAGGCCGAAGAGCCGCGCGAGTTGCGCGCCACGAGGCTGCCGAACACGTCTTGCAATTGCGAGGTGAGCAGGCCGTAATGAATGCCGCCCAAGGTGCGCCCAATGTTCAGGCTGATGCCGAATTGGTCGAGCAACGTGCGCGAGACTTCGGCCACTTTTACTTCCAGCATCACCTGCTGCGCCTGCGCAATGGCCATCAGGTTGATGACGCGCGGCGAGGTGGCACCGCCGCCGCCGCCACCACCGCCACCACCGCCGCCAGCGCCGGCTGCGCCCACACCCTGGCCAGCCGCTGCGGCGGCCACGGGCCGCGCAAAGGCGCGCGCAAAGCCTTCGGCCACCGACACCGCATGGTCGGCCTTGACCGAACTGCTGACCACGCCCGACAGCACGATGGAATCAGCCGCCGAACGAACGACGATGCCTTTTTCATTCGGCAAGATGGCTTCGATCTGGCGCTGCAGGGTGACCGTGTCAATGGTGACCGAGACATCAAGCACGGTGACCTGCCCGCCCTTGCGCCACAGCATCACATTCGACGAACCGAATGTCTTGCCTAGCAAGTAAAGCTCGCGCGTGCCGGTGAGGGTGACGTCAAGCACCGCCGGGTTGCCAAGAGAAATGCGTTCGATGGGTGCGGGCAGGCGCACCAGGGTGGATTTGCCCACCGTGAGCGTGATGGGCGGGGCCACGTCGGCGCCAGACTCCACCACCTGGATGTTGGCCGCGCCTTGCGCCTGCGCCGGCATCTGTGCCTGCACCAGCACCAGCAGGCCCAGGCACAGCCCGAGAGCCGCCTGCACCAGAACCCTGCCGCTGCGTGTGGAAATTGTGGTTGGGGCTTGCATCACATCTCCACCGTCGAACGGCTGACGCCGCGAATGACTTCGATCTTGGTCAAATCGGGCTTGGCCTCGGGCGGCGGCGCCGCGGCTTTGGGCGGCTCGGGTCTGGGTGCGGCGGCCACGCGCCTGACGGGCGCGGGCTTGGGTGGCGCCACGGCCACTGGTGCGGCCGGCGCGCTGGCCGCCGGGTTGGCGGCGAACAGGTCTGCCTTGCTCATGCCCACGCTGTGCGTGGGCTGGGTGTCGAGCTGGTTGCGTAATACCAAAGACAGGCTGCCCACGCTGCGTGCCACATCCAGCAGTTCGGCCTGGTCGGGCGTGACTTCCAGCGTCACCGCTGACACGACCTTGGGCTTGGTTTCGTCGCGGCTGGCCTCTTGTGCAATGGCCAGCACCAGGATGCGTTCGAGCACGATCTTCGACATCGCCGTGCCCTGGTTGCGCTTGGCGCTTTCGTCGTCGACCGTGGTGTGGACCATCACATCGACATGGCTGCCCGGCAGCGCGAAACCGGCCACGCCCACCACTTCATTCACCTTCACCGTGATGGCGCGCTTGCCTGCGCCAATGACAGCCGATAGCCCACCCTTGCTGCCCTTGGCGGCGAGCTTGGATTCAAGCACGGGCTCGCCGCGGGTGAGCGCGGTTCTCAGCACCCGGCCTTCAAGCTCTTTCGGGTCGCGAAAGCCGCCATCGGGCAGCACGGTGGCAGACCAGGCCACTGAGGTGAGCGCGGTGATCTCAAGCGGCTGGCCCAGGTTCAGGTCGCGTGCGGCCACCACCAACTGGGCGCCGGCGCCGCCGCGCTGGTTGAGCCACTTTGCAGCCATCACCACCGCCGCCAGGCCGGCCAGCACCGCCAGCACCAACACGATGATTGCGCGCGTGTTTTTCATGTTTCCATCCCCGAGGTTGATACGCAGTATCGCCCGCGCACCCTAGTGCAGCCAGCAATCTCTGTAGTTCATGCCCACCACCACCAGCGTGCCCAGGGTGATGGCGAAGGCATAAGGTAAACGATAAGCGGAAAAACCTGTACCCGCGCTCACGGGGGCCGAACTAGGGATGCGTTCCTTTGTGGCAGCAAAGCGAAAGCGCAGCGAGAAAAAAACCAGGCTGGCCAAAGCCAGGACGCCGCCTGCAACCAGCGTGGCCAATAGCACCATGGGCACGCTGCGCAGGCCCAG
>JAYUPO010000594.1:0-16565 GCA_043760085.1 Burkholderiales bacterium | reverse complement strand
GGAGGAGGCGGAGGAGGCGGAGGAGGCGGTGGCGGTGGCGGCGGCGTCAACCCATGACTCAGCACTTGTGTGGCCTGCGCCCGGTTGCCAGCGGCGTCCACGGCCACCACAGTGAGCAGGTTGTCGCCGCTTTGCAGCGTGATGCCTTGGGCTACCCAAATCTTCTGGGTGCTGCTGCCACTCAGGCTGGCGCTGCCCGAGCCGCCACGGCTGTTGCTCCAGGTGACGCGGGCCACCTGTATGTCATCACTGGCCGCGCCGTCAAGCGAGGTGGCGCCTTGCACGTCAACAGATCCCTGTTTGACGATGCTCACTTTGGGTGGCGTCAGGTCGTTGCCGCGGCCACGCCGGCGCTGCGCGTCTTCAAGCGACGATTCCATGTCGTCGGACGAGCCGCCGCATCCGGCCAGGGAAAGCAGCAGCAACGGGGCCATCAGGGCGGCCAGAAGGGTAGGTCTTGGGAGTCGGGTCATGTCGGATACGGGCAACACCGCAAAGCGGCGATCCCGCACCCTAGTGCCCGGGGCGTGAAGCGTTGTAACTGAATCCCGCCGAATGGCTGTCTGGCTTACGCCCTGTCACCAAGCAGCCAAAAGAAAGGTCAATTCAGCAGCGATGGCGGCGTCTCACCAGGCGTTGTCTGACCCGGCCCCGGCATGTTGACAACGCCCCACTGCGACGCCACCAGCGCGCTTTCCAGCAAGCGCAGCAGCGCCAGCGACAGCTCTTCGGTGACTTGCAGCGTGAGGCTGCGCCCGCCGGCCTCGCGCCATTGCAGCATCACGCCACCGGTGGGCGTGGGCTTGAGGCTGATCTCCGTGGCCAGCACCGGCTCGGGCCCCAGCGGCGTGGCCGCGCCGTCGGCCTGGAACTGGGTTTTGAAGTCGGCATGCGGCAGTGGCTTGTCGCGCGCGGCCTGACTGAGCATTTGCCGCGCTTCGGGCGACACCACCGAGCCTGGCGACACGCTGGGCACCGCCAGGCTGGCCACCATCGGCTGGAAGTGCGGCCAAAAGCGCAGCGCCATGCGCCGCGTGAGCCAAACTTGATACAGCTCGGGTGGCTGGGTGCGCACCTGCAGCAAGATGCGGTCGGCGCTGGGGTCGTACTTGACCTGGATCTGATGGATGTTCACGCGGATCATTGTAGGAAGCCCAAACCTTGAATCCTTGCTTGATCGCCCCACGTTCCCGCCAAGCCAAGGGAATTCAACATGCGACTCGACAAACTCACCACTGCGTTTCAACAAGCCCTGTCCGAGGCCCAGAGCCTGGCCGTGGCGCGCGACAACCCCTACGTGGAGCCGGCCCATGTGCTGGCCGCGATGCTGGTGCAGGCCGACGGGCCCAAGGCCTTGCTCGACCGCGCCGGCGCCAACACCGCAGCGCTGCGCACGGCGATGGAGACGGCGGTTAGCGCACTGCCGCAAGTGCAGGGCGGCCAGGTCCAGCCCGGACGCGACCTGGTACAGCTCATGCAAGCCGCGGAGAAAGAAGCCGGCAAGCGCGGTGACCAGTTCATCGCCAGCGAAATGTTCCTGCTGGCGCTGGCTGATGCCAAGAGCGACATCGGCGGCGTCGTGCGCGGCCACGGCCTGACGCGCAAGGCGCTGGAAGGCGCGGTGCAGGCGGTGCGCGGCGGTGGCTCGGTGGATTCAGCGGAATCCGAAGGCCAGCGCGAGGCCTTGAAGAAGTACACGCTCGACCTCACCGAGCGTGCGCGCCAAGGCAAGCTCGACCCGGTGATCGGCCGCGACGATGAAATCCGCCGCGCCATCCAGGTCTTGCAGCGGCGCACCAAGAACAACCCGGTGCTGATCGGTGAGCCCGGCGTGGGCAAGACGGCCATCGTCGAAGGCCTGGCTCAACGCATCGTTAACGGCGAGGTGCCCGACACGCTGAAAGACAAGCGCGTGCTGGTGCTGGACATGGCCGGCCTGCTGGCCGGCGCCAAGTTCCGCGGTGAATTCGAAGAACGATTGAAGGCCGTACTGAAGGAAGTGGCGGCCGACGAAGGCCGCATCATTTTGTTCATCGACGAGCTGCACACCATGGTCGGCGCGGGCAAGGCCGAAGGCGCGATCGATGCCGGCAACATGCTCAAGCCGGCGCTGGCACGCGGCGAGCTGCACTGCATCGGCGCCACCACGCTGAACGAGTACCGCAAGTACGTTGAAAAAGACGCCGCGCTGGAGCGCCGTTTTCAAAAAGTGCTGGTCGGCGAGCCCACGGTGGAGGCCACCATCGCCATCCTGCGCGGCTTGCAGGAAAAGTACGAGGTGCACCACGGCGTGGAGATCACCGACCCGGCCATCGTGGCCGCGGCCGAGCTGAGCCACCGCTACATCACCGACCGCTTTTTGCCCGACAAGGCGATCGACCTGATCGACGAAGCCGCGGCCAAGGTGAAGATCGAAATCGACTCCAAACCCGAGGCCATGGACAAGCTCGACCGGCGCTTGATCCAGCTGAAGATCGAGCGCGAAGCGGTGCGGCGCGAGAAAGATGAAGCCTCGAAGAAGCGCTTCGATTTGATCGAAGTCGAGATTGCGAAACTCGAACGCGAGGCGGCCGACTTGGAAGAAATCTGGAAGGCAGAAAAGGCCGCGGCGCAGGGCTCAGCGCATGTGAAGGAAGAGATCGACCGCATTCGCCACCAGATCGAAGAACTCAAGCGCAAGGGCGACTTCAACAAGGTGGCCGAGTTGCAATACGGCCGCTTGCCCGAGCTTGAAAAGCACCTGAAGGAAGCGCAGTCCAAGGAAACCGGCAAGGCCAAGGCGGGCAAGGCCAGCGGCGTGCCGCAACTGCTGCGCACCATGGTGGGGGCGGAAGAAATTGCCGAAGTGGTGGCGCGCGCCACCGGCATTCCGGTGTCCAAGCTGATGCAGGGCGAACGCGACAAGTTGTTGACGATGGAAGCCAAGCTGCACGACCGCGTGGTCGGGCAAGATGAAGCCATCACCGCGGTGAGCGACGCCATCCGCCGTTCGCGCGCCGGGCTTTCAGACCCGAACCGGCCCTACGGCTCGTTCCTCTTTCTCGGCCCCACCGGCGTGGGCAAGACCGAGCTGTGCAAGGCCCTGGCGGGCTTCCTGTTCGACAGCGAAGACCACATGATCCGCATCGACATGAGCGAGTTCATGGAAAAGCATTCGGTCAGCCGAATGATCGGTGCACCGCCCGGTTATGTGGGCTATGACGAAGGCGGCGCGCTGACCGAAGCCGTGCGGCGCAAGCCCTACGCCGTGATCTTGCTCGACGAAGTGGAAAAGGCCCACCCCGATGTCTTCAACGTGCTCTTGCAGGTGCTCGACGATGGCCGCCTGACCGACGGCCAGGGCCGCACGGTGGATTTCAAGAACACCGTGATCGTGATGACCAGCAACCTGGGCTCGCCTCAAATCATGCAGTTGGCCGGCCAGCCTTCAAGCGTGATTCGCGATGCCGTCTGGGTCGAGGTGAAAAACCATTTCCGCCCAGAGTTCCTGAACCGCATCGACGAAACCGTGGTGTTCCATGCGCTGGACCGCAAGAACATCGAAAGCATCGCCAAGATTCAGCTCAGCGCGCTGGAAGGCCGCCTGGCGAAGATGGATCTCAAGCTCGAGGTGTCACCCACGGCGCTGGCCCAATTGGCCAAGGTCGGCTTCGACCCGGCCTTCGGCGCGCGGCCTTTGAAGCGGGCCATTCAGCACCTGATCGAGAACCCGGTGGCCAAGCTGATCCTGCAGGGCAAGTTCGGGCCGCGCGACGTGATTCCGGTGGACGTTGAAGACGGCGAATTCGTCTTCAGCCGAGTGGTGCACTGAGCAACCTGGACAAGGTGCTGCGCAGCACGGTGAGCTGAACCTCACCGCGCTCGAGCACGGCGTGCAGCGCCAGGCCAGGATGGTTGGGCAGGGTCAAGAGCAGCAACTGCTTGTCGCCCAGCGTCACCACTGCCTCGGGCTGCTCGGTGCCCAGGCCCAGCACCAGGCTGGTTTCGGCCATCGTGCGCAGCATGGCCGCACCCTGGGCGGCCATGGGCAGCGAACTGGGCGGGCCGCCGGCATGGGCCAGGCTGCGGTGGGTGCGCATTTCGAACACACAGCAACTCACCACACCACGCACCAGGGAAAGCTGCGTCACCAGCGCATGCAGCGCCTGGCCCTGCGCTTGCGCCTGGGCCTGTGCCTGCATCACGCCGCGCACCAGTGGTTCGCGTGTCGGGTCGCGCGCCGGCTCGCGTGTTTGCTCCCGGTAGTGGCTCTCGCCGGGCATGGCGTCCAGCGGCATTTCCTGGGTGTTGGCGAAGTCGGAGGCTGATGTGCGCGCGGCAGCCGCGGGCGCCACTTCATGCAGGCGGTTCCAGGCGCCGCTCACGTAGGCCCAGGCCTCGGTGGCGCGGTTCACCTGGGGCGTCACACGCACCTGCGTGCCGCACAGTCGCGTGAGCGATGCGGCCTGCACCGCCAGCGTGGGCACGTGGCCCACCGGCACGGCCAGCATCTCGCGGTTGGGCCAACGCTGCGCGCTCATGGCTGCGCGCAGCGGTTGCAACGCGCCGTCCAGCACATGGGCGGGCACCTCGCCCACCAGCAACACGCCTACCTTGCTGTGCGCCA
Source organism: Burkholderiales bacterium (assembly GCA_043760085.1). Taxonomy (GTDB): domain Bacteria; phylum Pseudomonadota; class Gammaproteobacteria; order Burkholderiales; family Burkholderiaceae_C; genus Rubrivivax. The sequence continues at coordinate 11,959 of JAYUPO010000594.1, read as the reverse complement.
GCAAGGCCAGGGCCAACTGCTCGCGCGATTGGCTGTCTGAATCCACTGCCGTGGCGTAAATGCGCAGCACGCGTTGGTGCGACAGCGGCAGCTCGGCGAATTGCAGCGTGGCCAGTGGCACGCCATAGCCTTGACGGCGCACCAGCAGGCGCTGCAGCTTGCGCCCGCCCGAAGATGCCAGCGCCGCCAACAAGCGCAGCGAGACGGTGGCCCCCACATCGTGCAGGGCAATGAACTCGGGCTTCAACTTTTCGAACAACTGCACCAGGGCCTCGGCCGGGCTGCCAGTGACGAACAACTCCAACTGCTCATCGTTGACACGCCGGCCAACTTCGCGTGGGTCGTCACCCAGGTACTCACTGGGCGACGCGGCGAACTGCGTGACGGCTTCTTGCCGCGATTCGTTGGCGGAACCGGTTGGCAAGGCGCCCAGGTTGGGCAATGGCGAGATGGGCTTTGACATGGGGCAGGGCCTGAGTTTACGGGCCGCACCTGTGGCGCGCAGGCCCGCGGCTGGGTGGTTGGCGCTGCGTCAGGGGGCTGGCACCGCGGGCTTGGTTACCATGACCAGATGCCCACGCTTGCACCGCCCGCCTACCTGGCCGCCACGCGCCGCGAAGATGTGTGGCTGATCGGCCTGGTCAGCCTGGCTCACGGCACCAGTCACTTCGCCCAGTTGCTGTTGCCGCCGCTGTTCCCTTGGTTGAAGGACGAATTCGCCGTCAACTACGCCCAGTTGGGTGCGCTGTTGACCATCTTCTTCGTCGTCAGCTGCGTGGTGCAGGCGTTCTCTGGCTTCTGGGTCGACAAGCACGGCCCGCGCCCGGTGCTGTTCGCCGGCCTGGGCCTGCTGGTGCTGGCCGCAGCCGGCTTTGCCAGCAGCCCCAGCTATGCCGCGATGGCGGCCTGTGCGGTGGTGGCCGGCATTGGTAACGGCGTGTTCCACCCGGTGGACTACACGCTCATCAACCGCCTGGTGGCGCCGCACCGAGTGGGCCATGCCTACAGCAGCCACGGCGTCAGCGGCAACCTGGGCTGGGCCCTTGCGCCGGCCCTGCTGGCGCCATTGGCGCTGGCTTATTCCTGGCGCGTGGCGCTGTGGGTGGCGGTGGGGTTTGCTGCCGCGGTGTGGCTGCTGTTGTGGAGCCAGCGCGAACGCTTCGTTTTGCCAGCGTTGCCCGCTGCGGCCAAGGGCGGCAAGGTGCAGGAAGGTGGGTTTGATTTCTTGCGCATCCCTGCGGTCTGGGTGTGCTTCGCCTTTTTCTTGTTCTTTGCCATGGTGCTCAGCGGCATCCAGGCCTTTGCGCCTGAGGCCGCACGCCAGTTGCATGACGTGCCGCTGGCCTGGGTGGCGCAATGCCTGACCATCTACATGGTCTGTGCCGCCGTGGGCATGGTGGGCGGCGGCTTCCTGGCCAGCGACCCGGCGCGCAGCGAGCGCATGGTGGCCTTGGGTGTGGGTGTGGCGGCCTGTGTCGCACTCACCCTGGCGTTTGCCAGCCTGCCCGCTGCCGCGGTGCCGGTGCTGTTTGGCGTGATGGGGCTGGCCAGTGGCTCGGCCAGCCCGGCGCGCGACATGCTCGTCAAACGTTCCACACCAGCCAATGCCAGCGGCCGTGTCTACGGCGTGGTCTATTCCGGCCTGGACATCGGCCAGGCCATCGCACCCCTGATCTTCGGCCGGCTGATGGACCTGCACCAACCGCAGTCGATCTGGATCGGCATTGCCTTGTTCCAGGTGCTGCTCATCACCACAGCCTTTCAGGTGCACCGCGTGCGCAGGGAATCATGATCACTCGCCCAGCAGGCCACGCGCTGGTTGAAGCGCTCATCGCACAAGGTGTGGACACTGCCTTCGGCGTACCCGGTGAAAGCTTCCTGGCGGTGCTCGATGGCTTTTACGAACATCGCGAGCGCATCCGCTTCATCGCCTGCCGGCAAGAGGGCGGGGCGGCCTTCATGGCCGATGCGCAGGGCAAGCTCAGTGGCCGCCCCGGCATCTGCTTCGCCACGCGCGGCCCCGGCGCCAGCAACGCGGCCATCGGCGTGCACACGGCGTTCCAGGATTCAACACCGTTCATCCTGTTCATCGGCCAAGTGGCCAGCGACCAGCGCGACCGCGAAGCGTTCCAGGAAATCGACTACCGCCACATGTTCGGCCCCGGCACGCTGGGCCTGGCCAAGTGGGTGGCTGAAGTCGAAAGCGCTGACCGCCTGCCCGAATACGTGGCGCGCGCCTTCCACACCGCGCTGCAAGGCCGGCCGGGGCCGGTGGTGCTCGTGCTGCCCGAAGACATGCTCACCCGTGCGACCAGCGCGCCAGTGCTTTCAATGGTTAACCCGGCACAGGCCTGGCCGCAGCCGGCAGCCATGGCCGAGTTGGCGCGCCTGCTGGCCAGCGCCAAACAGCCACTGGTGATTGCCGGTGGCAGCGGCTGGACGGCCGCAGCCTGCGCCGATTTGCAAAGTTTTGCCGAACGCTGGCAGGTGCCCGTGAGTTGCGGCTTTCGTTTCCAGGACACCTTCGACAACCGCCACCCGCTGTATGCGGGCGATGTGGGCATCGGCATCAACCCCAAGCTGGCCGCGCGGGTGCGGCAGGCCGACCTGATCATCGCCCTGGGCGTGCGCCTGGGCGAAATGACCACCGGCGGCTACACCTTGCTGCAAGCACCCCGGCCGGCGCAGCGGCTGGTGCACGTTCATGCCGGCGCCGAAGAGCTCGGCCGCGTTTATGCGGCCGATGTGCTGGTGCAGGCCAGCATGCCGGGCGCGGCCCAGGCCCTGGCCGAGTTGCCGCCACCCGCGGCGCCGCCGTGGCGCGAATGGGCACAGCAGGCGCATGCCGACTATGAGGCGAATCACGTCGCGCCACCGGTGGCACCCCTGGACATGGCTGTGATCGTGAAAACGGTGCAACGCCTGGCGCCGGCCGACACGGTCTACACCAACGGCGCGGGCAACTTCAGCGGCTGGTTGCACCGCTATGTGCGCTACTTCGGCCTGCAGCACCATGGCCGCACACAACTCGCGCCGACCTCGGGCGCCATGGGCGTGGGCCTGCCCGCCGCGGTGGCCGCAGCGCTGCTGTACCCGCAGCGCACGGTGGTCAATCTCGCCGGCGATGGCGACTTCCTGATGACCGGGCAAGAGCTCGCCACCGCCACCGGCTACGGCGCCGGCCGCGGCGCGGGGCGGCTGATCAGCATCGTGGTGGACAACGGCAGCTACGGCACGATTCGCATGCACCAGGAACGCGAATACCCGGCGCGCGTGAGCGGCAGCGATTTGTTCAACCCCGACTTCGCCGCCCTGGCCCGCGCCTATGGTTGGGGCGCCGCCTTCGTTGAACGCACCGAAGACTTCGAGCCGGCTTTCATGGCCGCACTGGCCACGCCGCAGCCTTGCCTGATTCACATCAAGCTGGCCACCGAGGTGAGCACCACGCGGGCCACCTTGAGCCAGCTTCGCGCTGCCGCGCGCAAAGCGTAGACAGGCGCACCGCTACAATCCGCGCCTTCGTCGGGGCGTAGCGCAGCCTGGTAGCGCATCTGGTTTGGGACCAGAGGGTCGAAGGTTCGAATCCTTTCGCCCCGACCATCAATATTCATCACCGCAAGGAGCCGCCCGCCATGCCCGCCAAAGCGCGCACCGCACCCGGCCCCGGCGAGGCGCAAGCGCCTGGCTCGGCGCGGGTGTTGAAGAAGTACCCCAACCGGCGGCTGTACGACAGCCAGACCAGCAGCTACATCACGCTCAGCGACGTGAAGACCATGGTGCTGGCCGGCGCCGAGTTCGAGGTGCGAGACGCCAAGACCAATGAAGACCTCACGCGCAGCATCCTGCTGCAGATCATTCTTGAGGCAGAGACGGGCGGCGCGCCGATTTTCAGCGCGCCCATGTTGTCGCAGTTGATCCGTTTTTATGGCCATGCCATGCAGGGCATGATGGGCGCCTACCTGGAGCGCAACCTGCAAACCTTTGTTGATTTGCAGACTCGCTTTGCGGCCCAGGGCGCGGCGTTGAACGAGCCCAAGGCCTTCACCGCAGAGGCCTGGGCGCAGTTCCTCACCGGCCAGGCGCCGATGCTGCAATCCTTGATGGGCAGCTACACCGAGCAGTCGAAAAACCTGTTCACGCAAATGCAGGAACAAATCGCCAAACAAGCGGGCTCGCTGTTCCCGGGCATGCCCGGCATACCGCCGCCCAAGCGTTGACGCCACGGGGCGCGCGGCCGCTGCGTTGACAATGCGGTGATGAATTCCTCCTTGCCGAACCTGCCCCCTGCCGCACCCGCCCCCACCATCGGTTTCGTTTCGCTGGGCTGCCCCAAGGCGCTGACCGATTCCGAACTGATCCTCACCGCGCTGCGCAGCGAAGGCTACGCGACCAGCAAGACCTTCGCCGGCGCCGACCTGGTGATCGTCAACACCTGCGGCTTCATCGACGACGCGGTGAAGGAAAGCCTGGACACCATCGGTGAAGCCCTGGCTGAGAACGGCCGCGTCATCGTCACCGGCTGCCTGGGCGCCAAGGGCGGCGCGGGCAGCAGCAACCTGGTGCGGCAGATGCACCCCAAGGTGCTGGCCGTCACTGGCCCACATGCCACGCAAGAGGTGATGGCTGCGGTGCACACCCATTGCCCCAAGCCGCACGACCCGTTTGTGGACCTGGTGCCGCCGTATTTCAACGAGATCGGCATCAAGCTCACGCCACGCCACTACGCGTATTTGAAGATCAGCGAAGGCTGCAACCACCGCTGCACGTTTTGCATCATCCCCAGCATGCGCGGCGACCTGGTGTCGCGGCCGATTGGCGATGTGCTGGGTGAGGCGCAGCGCCTGTTCGCAGCCGGCGTGAAAGAGCTGCTGGTGGTGAGCCAGGACACCAGTGCCTACGGCGTGGATGTGAAGTACCGCACCGGTTTCTGGGACGGCAAGCCGGTGAAGACACGCATGCTCGACTTATGTGAAAAGTTAGCCGAGCTGGCCGATGCCCACGGTGCGTGGGTGCGACTGCACTACGTCTACCCCTACCCGCATGTGGATGAGGTGCTGCCGTTGATGGCCGCCGGCCGCATCCTGCCTTACCTGGACGTGCCGTTCCAGCATGCCCACCCCGATGTGCTCAAGCGCATGAAGCGCCCGGCCAGCGGTGAGCGCAACCTGGAGCGCCTGGCGCGCTGGCGCGAGATCTGCCCGCAATTGGTGGTGCGCTCCACCTTCATCGCCGGCTTCCCGGGTGAAACCGACGCCGAGTTCGACACCTTGCTGCAGTTTGCAAAAGAGGCGCAGATCGACCGCGCCGGCTGCTTCGCCTATTCGCCGGTTGAAGGCGCCGCGGCCAACGACTTGCCCGGCCAGTTGCCGCAAGCCGAGCGCGAAGCGCGGCGCTCGCGTTTCATGGCCGTGGCCGAAGCGGCCTCGGCTACGCGCTTGCAGCGGCACGTGGGCGCCACGCTGCAAGTGCTGGTTGACAGCGCGCCAGCGTTGGGCCGCAAGGGTGGGGTGGGGCGCTCTTATGCCGACGCGCCGGAAATCGATGGCGTGGTGAAGTTGCTGCCGCCGCAAAAGGCCTCCAAGCAACTGCGCGTGGGCGAATTCACCTCGGCGCGAATCGTGGCCAGCGAGGGCCACGATCTGGTCGGCATTCCAGTTTGAAGCGGGAGCGGGGCATGGCAGAAGAGTCGAACGACGATCAGGGGCTCAGTACCCGTTTGATCCACCACCCCTACCAGCCGCCGGCCGGCTTTGTGGCGCCGCAGATCGGCGTGCACAAGGCGTCGACGGTGATCTTTCCCAACGTGGCCGCGGTGCGCGCGCGCGACTGGAAGAACAAGGCGGGCTACACCTACGGCCTGCACGGCACGCCCACCAGCTTTGCGCTGGAAGAGCGCATCGCCACGCTCGAAGGCGGCACCGACACGCTGCTGGTGCCCAGCGGCCTGGCCGCCATTGCGCTGGTCGACACGGCCTTGCTCAAGGCCGGCGACGAGGTGCTGATCCCCAACAACGCCTACGGCCCGGGCCGCGAACTGGCGCGTGTGGAATTGGCTGCCTGGGGCATCACCCACCGCCTGTATGACCCGGCCGATGCGCAGGCCCTGGCCGCGTTGATCACCCCCGCCACCAAGCTGGTGTGGCTGGAAGCGCCGGGCTCGATCACCCTGGAGTTCCCCGACCTGCCGGCGTTGATTGCGGTGGCCCAAGCCAAGGGCGTGCTCACCGCGCTGGACAACACCTGGGGCGCAGGCGTGGCCTTCAATGCGTTCGCGCTGGGTGTAGACATCTCCGCGCACGCCTTGACCAAGTTTCCTTCAGGCGGTGGCGACGTGTTGATGGGTGCGGTGACCACGCGCGACCACGCCCTGCACCTGCGCCTGAAGGGCAGCCACATGCGCCTGGGCTGGGGTGTGGGCGCGAACGATGTCGAAGCCATCTTGCGCTCGCTGCCCAGCCTGGCCGTGCGCTACCGCGCCAGCGATCTGGCCGCGCGCCAGTTGGCGGCCTGGTGGACGCACCAGCCGCAGATCGAACAGGTTCTGCACCCGGCCTTGGCCGGCTCGCCGGGCCATGCCCATTGGCGCCAGACATGCAGCCAGGCTGCGGGCTTGTTCTCCGTCGTCTTCAAGCCCGAGCATGGGCAAGACCAGGTGCATGCTTTCGTCGACGCCCTCAAGCTCTACAAGATTGGGTACTCCTGGGCCGGCCCGGTGAGCCTGGTGGTGCCTTACGAGGTGGCGCAGTTGCGCGCGAAGCCGAAGTGGGCCGGCACGCTGGTGCGTTTTTCCATCGGCCTGGAAGAAGTTGAAGATTTGCGGCGCGATGCGCAACAGGCCTTGCGGCAGGTGTTCGGCTAACGTTTGGGTTCAGCCTTAGTCGCGTGTTGCGCGCTGGCCTCAAGCCCCCGGTTTGCTCGACACCTTGTGCCGCATCATGCGGCCCTTCTCGCGTTCCCAGTCTTTCTCTTTCTCGGCGTTGCGCTTGTCGTGTTGCGCCTTGCCTTTGGCCAGGGCGATCTCGGCCTTCACGCGCGGGCCCTTGAAGTGCAGGTTCAGCGGCACGAGGGTGTAGCCCTTTTGTTCCACCTTGCCCACCAGCCGCTTGATCTCTGCCTTGTGCATCAGCAGCTTCTTGGTGCGGTCGGCCTCGGGGTGCACGTGGGTGGACGCGCTGCGCAGGGCATTGATGCGGCAGCCGATGAGGAACAACTCGCCGTCGCGGATGAGCACATAGCCATCGGTGAGCTGCACCTGGCCGGCGCGGATGGCCTTGATCTCCCAGCCTTCAAGCACCATGCCGGCTTCGAAGCGTTCTTCGATCTGGTAGTCGTAGCGCGCGCGGCGGTTTTCAGCGATGTTGGACATGGGTTGGGGCCACGCGCGTGGCCGCCTAAAATCGAACGATTGTATGAAGCACGTCAGCAAATCCGTTCTGCTGTGGTACTCGCCGCGCGAGATGTACGAACTGGTGGTCGACGTGCCGCGCTACGCCAGCTTTCTGCCCTGGTGCGCGGGCGCCGAGGTGCTCGAACGCAGCGAACACGGCATGGTGGCGCGGTTGCAACTGGCGTTTGCCGGTGTGCGCCATGCCTTCACCACGCGCAATGAACACACGCCCAATGAGCGGGTTGTGGTGAGCCTGGTTGATGGCCCGTTTTCGTTGCTCGACGGCACCTGGGACTTCAAGCCACTGGGCCGCCCGGGTGGCGATGAGCAGGCGTGCAAGATCGAGTTCGACTTGCGCTACGCCTTTGCCAGCCCCGCTTTCGAAGCCGTGCTCAGCCCGGCCTTCGACCGCGTGGCCAACACCTTCGTCGATTCATTCGTCAAGCGCGCCGAAGAAGTCTATGGCCCACGCTGAGGCGGCCACCATCGCGGTCGAGGTGGTCTATTGCGCCGCCCCGGGCCAGGTCGACAGCACGGCACTCAAACTGCCCGCAGGCGCCTTGCTGGGTGATGCACTGGTGCAAAGCGGCGTGTTGCAGCGCCACGGCTTGCAGGGCGCGCCGCTGAGTTGCGGCGTGTGGGGCAAGTTGAAGGAGCTGAGTGCCGTGCTGCGCGAGCGCGACCGAGTGGAAATCTACCGCCCACTCACGGTCGACCCCAAGGAAGCGCGCCGGCTGCGCTACAAGCGCGCGGCCAAAGTCAAACCCTGAAGCACGTGCTCAGCGGCAATCGCTGGCGATGACTTCGCGCGCGCGTCGCACTTCGTCGGCGCGGCCGGCGTCGTCGAGGAATTCGCGTTCGCCCTTGTCGTTCGGGCGCGCGATGCGTTGCCCGCTGTCCAGCGTGGCCAAATGGGCGCGGGCACGCTTGCAGTTCTCGGCCCGGCCCTGGGCCAGCTTGTCTTCATCGGCCTTGGCCTTGGCCGCAGCCGCTGCATCCGCGCGTTTCTTGCGGGCTTCAAGCTCAGGGTCGACGGCCGGCTTGGGCGGCGCAACGGCCAAGGGCGCCGATGCTGTGGGGGCAGGTGCCAGCAGCGCTTTGGAGGCGGGTGAATTGGGCCGCTGAAGAATGGCTTTGTCGGGCACCTCGCGCGGCGGCGGCAGATCGCTGGCATGAACCTGGCCATTGGCGTCGCGCCACTTCCATTGCGCCTGCGCCGGCGCACTGGTAGCCACGGCCACCACGGCCAGCGCCAGCAACCGCACCCACAACCGCACCCAGGGCATAACTTGAAGGCTCATCGGCGCAGTGTAGTGCGAGCGCGGCCAAGGTGGGCGGCAGGCCGCGTGCAGCGCATCACGCCGGGCCGGGCCGGCTGACCCCGTCCGTATAATCGATTTTTGCGACTGGAGCCTTCCCATGCGCCTTCTAGGCAAAGCGCTCACCTTCGACGATGTGTTGTTGGTGCCGGCCTTCTCTCATGTGCTGCCACGCGACACCCGCCTGGGGACGCGCCTTTCGCGCAACATCCAGCTCAAGCTGCCACTCGTTTCGGCCGCCATGGACACGGTGACCGAAGCGCGCCTGGCCATCGCCATCGCGCAAGAAGGCGGCATCGGCATCGTGCACAAGAACCTCACCGCGCAACAGCAGGCGGCCCAGGTGTTGCGCGTCAAGCGCTTTGAATCGGGCGTGCTGCGCGACCCCATCACCATCCCGCCCGACATGCCGGTGCGCGAAGTGATCGCGCTGTCGTGCCAGCACGGCATTTCCGGTTTTCCGGTGCTGCAGGGCAAGCAGGTGGTGGGCATCGTCACCGGGCGCGATCTGCGGTTTGAGACGCGCATGGACGTGCCGGTTAAAGAGATCATGACCCCGCGCGAACGGCTGGTGACGGTGGGCGAACGCGCCACCATCGAAGACGGCAAGGCCTTGATGCACAAGCACAAGCTCGAACGCGTGCTGGTGGTGAACGATGCGTTCGAACTGCGCGGCCTGATGACGGTGAAAGACATCACCAAGCAGACCAACTTCCCCGACGCCGCGCGCGACGCGCAAGGCAAGCTGCGTGTGGGCGCGGCCGTGGGCGTGGGCGACGGCACCGACGAGCGGGTGGAACTGCTGGTGCGCGCCGGCGTCGATGCCATCGTGGTCGACACCGCGCACGGCCACAGCGCCGGCGTGATCGAGCGTGTGCGCTGGGTCAAGCAGCATTACCCGGGCGTTGACGTGATCGGCGGCAACGTGGCCACCGGTGAGGCCGCGCTGGCCCTGGTGGAAGCGGGCGCCGACGCGGTGAAGGTGGGCATCGGCCCGGGCTCGATCTGCACCACGCGCATCGTCACCGGCGTGGGCGTGCCGCAGATCATGGCCATCGACAGCGTGGCCACAGCGCTGCGCGGCAGCGGCGTGCCGCTGATCGCCGACGGCGGCGTGCGCTACTCGGGCGACCTGGCCAAGGCCATCGCCGCCGGCGCTGACAGCGTCATGATGGGCAGCGCCTTCGCCGGCACCGAGGAAGCGCCGGGTGAGGTGATCCTCTACCAGGGCCGCAGCTACAAGAGCTACCGCGGCATGGGCAGCATCGGCGCCATGCAACAAGGTTCCGCCGATCGTTACTTTCAGGAAGGCGGAAGCGCGCAAGGCAACTCGGCCAAGCTGGTGCCCGAAGGCATCGAGGGCCAGGTGCCCTACAAGGGTTCGGTGGTCGGCATCATTTTCCAGATGGCCGGCGGCCTGCGCGCGGCCATGCACTACTGCGGCTGCGCCAGCATCGATGAGTTGCATAGCCGGGCCCAGTTCGTCGAGATCTCGTCGGCGGGCATGCACGAAAGCCATGTGCACGATGTGCAGATCACCAAGGAAGCGCCCAACTACCGCATGGAGTGAGGCGCCGCGGGCGGCTCGATTTGCTATCATTTGTCCAGAATTTAATTTCTGGACATAAGATGAAATCAACCGGCATCTACGAGGCCAAGCAGAATTTCTCGGAGCTGGTGGCCGCGGTCGAGGCCGGCGAAGAGGTGCGTATCACACGCCACGGCAAGGAAGTGGTGCGCATGCTGCCGGTGCGCCGCCGCCCGGTCATCACCGAAGGCCAGATTGCACGCGAGTTGGCGGCCATTGGCGAGTTGCACGCTCGGGTACGACCGGGCCCTGATTGGCGCAGCCTGCGCGACGACGGGCGCGCCTGATGCCCACTGCGCTACAGATGCTGCCCGAAGCCTTTGTGCTGGATGCCTCGGTCACAGCCACCTGGCTGTTGCCCGACGAGCATGATGAGGCTTCGCGCCGGCTCTATGCGCGGCTGCGCTCTGGCACAGTGGATGCCCATGCACCCGAACTCTGGCTGTGGGAGTGCGGCAACATCATCGCCAACGGGGTGAAACGCAAGCGCGTGGACGCCGCAGACGCCTTGCTGCAATGGAGCGTGCTCGATGCTCTGCGCACGCGCGTGGAGTTGGCCGTTTTCGAGCCGGCGCAAGTGCGCGCCTGCCTGGTGCTGGGCATCGACCACGGCCTGTCGATCTACGACGCGGCCTACCTGTGGCTGGCGCTGTCATTGAAGCTGCCCTTGCTCACGCATGACCGCGCCTTGGCAAGCGCAGCGGCGGCCAGCGGTGTGGTGGTGCTGGCGATGAGTGATGCTGCATGAAGAACGTAGCATGAAGTCCGACCGCGAAGCGGCCATGCCGTTCATCTTGATCACGGTGCTCATCGACATGATGGCCATCGGCTTGATCGTGCCCGTGCTGCCCTTGCTGGTGGGCACCTTCACCACGTCCACCACCGAGCAGACCTTCTGGTTCGGCGCCGTCGCGTTGAGCTTTGGCGTGGCGAATTTCTTTGCCTCGCCGATCCTGGGCGCGCTGTCTGACAAATACGGCCGCCGCCCCATCTTGCTGGTGGGCTTCTCGGGCCTGGCCTTGAGCTTCATCGTCACCGGCCTGGCCACCGCGCTGTGGATGTTGATCGTGGTGCGCCTGTTCAGCGGTGCCATGCAGGCCAATGCAGCAGTGGCCAACGCCTACGTGGCCGACATCACCGCGCCGGCCGATCGGGCGCGCCGCTTCGGCCTGGTCGGCGCCATGTTCGGCCTGGGCTTCACGCTGGGCCCGGTGATGGGCGGTTTGCTCGGCGCCATCGACCTGCACCTGCCGTTCTTTGCTGCCGGCGGCCTGGCCGTGCTGAACTGGCTCTATGGCTACTTCGTGCTGCCCGAGTCGCTGCCCGCCGATCGCCGGCGCAGCATCGACTGGAAAAAGGCCAACCCGATCAGCTCGTTCAAGGGTCTGGCGCAACTCAAGGGCGTCGGCGCGCTGGTCGCGGTGTTGGCGCTTTCGGCGCTGGCGCAGTTCATGCTGCACACCACCTGGGTGCTCTACACCACGTTCAAGTTCGGTTGGGGCCCGCTGGAAAACGGCTGGTCGCTGTTTGCCGTGGGCGTGATGTCGACGCTGGTGCAGGGCGTCCTGCTCGGGCAGCTGCTCAAGCGCTTCTCGGCGCCGCGCCTGGCGGTCCTCGGGCTCGTGTCATCGAGCCTGTCGTACTTGATGTGGGGCGCGGCGAGCC
>JAYUPO010000593.1:0-5766 GCA_043760085.1 Burkholderiales bacterium | reverse complement strand
GAAGCCGATGCGGCGCCTGGGCTTGGCCTTGCGCGCCTGGTCGTCGGTGATGAGTTGCTTGATGGCGTCGAAAACCTGGGAGAACTGCTCGTCGTAGCGCGTTTCCAAGGCCTCGATGCGGCGCGCCAGGTCGCGGTTGGAATCCATCAATCGGCGCAACTGCACGAAGGTGCGCATGATGGCGATGTTGACCTCGACCGCACGCTGCGAGCGCAAAACGCTGGAGAGCATGGCGATGCCCTGTTCGGTGAAGACATACGGCAAAGCCCCGACGTTGCGACGGGATGCGGTCACAGTTTGTGACCGCATAGGAGCTGACCCGAGCGGTGAGGTCACGGTTTGTGACCTGATGCGCTCCCACTCTTCGGGCATGAGCTGGAACATGAAGTCTGCGGGAAACCGATCAAGGTTTCGTTTCACAGCCTGATTCAGTACTTTGGTGGCCACGCCATAGAGATCGGCGAGATCCGCATCCAGCAAGACCTTTTCGCCCCGAACCAAGACGACGAGCCTGGCAAGGTTCTCTGGCTTGGGTGACATGGCGCTCATCGGTTCTTCAACCCGTCGATCATCTTGCTGAACTCGCCCTCGACCCTGTCCTTGAAGTCAGACTCGATCTCGTAAACCTCGGTGAATTCGGCAAACGCCCAGCGGCCATAGGTGCCCAGGTTGTTGACGCCGGGCACCCAGTAGGTGTCCATGGTGGCCTTCTTTACCACCGCGTCTTCACCCCGGTAGCCCTTGATTTCGACGATCAAACGCAGCAGGTCGTCAGCGCCATGGCCGTCGTCCACCAGCACGATGAAATCGGGCAGGTACTTGCGCGTTTCCGAGCCGTAGCGGTAAGGCACCTCGAAGCCCATGTTGTGGTTCTTCACATAGGCGCGCACCTGGGGGTGTGATTCCGCCACGCGGCAGAACTCACCTTCCCAATCGCTGTCGAGCACCACCCAGTTGACGTGGCAGTGGTTTGAACTCGTCTGCCAGCGGTCGAGCTTCGAGGTGTTGAAGCGCACATGCGCGGTGGAGCCGGTGGGGTTGTAGGCATCGAGCAGCGCCTTGATCGGCCGCTCGTCCAGGAACCGGCCCGTGATGGCGTTGGTGATCTTGTTGCAGGCCATGTCGGCCAGCTCCTGGTACATGAGCAGCGCGGGGTAGGTGCCGCCCTTGCAGACCAGGTATTTGGGTTTGCCGTCTTCACCCACCGCATCCAGCCACTCCTTGGTGATGCGCTTCAATTGGCCGAAGAGGTGCAGCTTCGGCTCCTCGCCCGGGTCGCGCCACTTGGTGTAGAGCAAGCGCTGCGTCAAGTGGAACAGGATGGTTGACGGGCGGACATCGCCCAGGTGCTTGACGTTGAAGTCTTCCGGCTTGCCGATCAGGCCCGAGTTGACCGTGGTGGTGGGGCCCACCAGGGCGGGGCTGAGCGTCAACACAGATTCGGCGGTGAACTTGGCGCCGAGCCGTTCGTCCGGTAGTTCCACGCGATAGCCCTCAACGCGCGGGAAGCGGATTTCCAGCGCATCGCGCTCCGGGCGCAGGGCCTTGACTTGAATCGTCTCGCGCGGTTGCTGCGGCGGCGCAATAACCGGCTTGGCATTGAAGTTGAACGGGATGCCGAAGACGTCGGCGTACTCGACATTGAACAGCCCCTTGTCGGGGCCGTCTTCATTCAGTTCATACGACTGGCGGCGCAGCGCCCGGCCGATGACCTGCTCGCACAACAGTTGGGTGCCGAAGGCGCGGATGCCCAGAACGTGCGTGACGGTGTTGGCATCCCAACCCTCGGTGAGCATCGACACCGACACCACGCAGCGGATGGCGCCGCCAAGCTGGCCGGCCTTGCCCACCGTGTTCATCACCTCGCGCAGCAAGGCTTGATCGGTGATGTTGTCGGCGGCATTCGGGTCGCGGCTGCGCTCGATGATGTCGCGGCGGAAGCGGTCAATTTCGTCGGCCGCCATGCCGCGGAAGTTGTCGTCGAGCGCGTCGCCGGCTTCGAGTTGCTCGCTGTCGATGAGCAGGGTGTTGGGTCGCGGCAGCGCGTTGCCGGTCACGTCGTCGAAATTGCGGAACAGCGGCAGGCGGCCGTTTTCCAAAGTCTCGTTGCCGCTTTCATCCTTGCGGTGGAAGCCGGCGATGAAGTCGTAAACCAGCTTCGAAATCGCCGTGTTCTGGCACACGATGATGAAACACGGCGGCACGCGAATGCCGTGGGCCTGCCACTGCTCGAACGTCTTTTCGTAGTGGCCGTACAGGGCTTGCAGCGCGGTTTGCAGGCGGGTGGGGAGTTTGAGCGGGTCGAGGTCACCGCCCTGGCCACGGCCCTTCTTGGGCATGTCACCCTTGATGTTCTTCCACAGGTCGCGGTAGACCGGCATTTCATCGCCGGGAATGTTCTGTGCAACCGGCACGCGCGGCAGTTTCACGATGCCGCATTCGATGGCGTCCATCAGCGAGAAGTCACTCATCGTCCAGGGGAACAGCGTGCCTTCAACATAGCCCGAGCCACTGAGGAAAAACGGCGTGGCTGAGAGGTCGATCACCCGGGCCAGGCCGAGCTTGCGGTTCACCGCCTCCAGGCCAGAAATCCACAGGCGTGCCGCCTCGTTCTCCTTCTTCGCGCGGGCCTTGGCTTCGGTCAATTCCGGGCCGGTAAGTGCGTTGCCCTGACCATCGGTGAAGTCGGCGTCATCGGCCGGCTTCTCGCGGTAGCAGTGGTGGGCCTCGTCGTTCAACACCAGGATGTTCTTCATGCCCATCAAGTTGGGCATGACACGCTGGATCATCTGCCCTTCGGTCTCTTTGGTTTGCAGCTCATCGCCGGTGCGGCCTTTGAGAAGCTGCCGCCCGCCCTTGGACAGCTCAATGCGATCGCGCAACCTGAAGGCATGGAAGTTAGTGATGACGATCTTGGCGCGGCCCAGGTCTTCGAGCATGTCGCTGGGCACCAACTCCCGGTCTTTGTAGTAGCTATCTGGATCGTTAGGCTGTAGCACGCGCAGCCGGTCTTTGACCGTCAAGCCGGGGGCCACGATCAGGAAGCCGCGCGTGAACTGCTTGCTGGCCTGCCGGCGCACGGCGTTGACGGTTTGCCACGCAATGATCATCGCCATGACGGTCGTCTTGCCCGCGCCGGTGGCCAGCTTCAGCGCCAGGCGCATCAGTTCGGGGTTGGCGTCGTTGTTGGCGCTGGCCAGGTGCTCGAGCAGTTGCTTGCCGCTCCTGGATTGGGGCGCAACCTCGGTCAGCCAGATGGCTGTTTCGGCGGCCTCCACCTGGCAGAAAAACGGGCGGATGCTGCTGAAGGTGTGGTGCCGCCAGTGTTGCAACAGGCGCGCTGTCTCGGGGGTCACCTGCCACTGGCTGGGGTTGGGCAGCGCGCGCCAGGTGTCCACACTTTGGCGCACCTGGTTGATGATGGAGGTGGGGTCGTACTGCTGGGCCTTCGTCGATGGGCCTTGCCCTTCGTCGAACACCATCTCGGCCTGCTGCGCGGCGCTCTTGCGCTTCTTGGGCTTGGGGATGGGCGTGATGAACTCGGCGCGGCGGCGCCTTGGCAAGACCTGCTGCGTGGGTTGGCCGTCGGGGTCGAGTTCCCAATGCCGGGTGGGGCACTCGTAAGGCGAGTTGAGGATCGGGTGGTCGAAGAAGGGGTTGGTCATCGTCAAACCCACCGCCATGGCACCTGGCAACGGCAGCATCCACGCTGCGCAAGTTGTTGACGATCGGAAGCGTGATTCACGCCGGGCGCGGTGCCTCTCATGGCCCCGCGGCGATGATCGAAACGCTGTGCCATATCGCCCGACTCCCCTGCTGTTCTTGTGTTCACTCCGCGCTCGGCGCCGGCACTGTTGCCGGCCAGGCGCGCACCGCAATGTACAGGAGCATCTGGCACCGGCTGGACGTTCGGCCGCATCATGCGGGCATGACGCGCGAGATCAAACCAGGCGCCTTGATTCGAGCCTGGCTGGCGCCGCACAACGAGCTTCATTCGGCAAACGAAAGCGGCCCCCGAAGGAGCCGCAAGTCGTTGCATCTTTTGGTGGGCGGTGCAGGGTTCGAACCTGCGACCCCTGCCGTGTGAAGGCAGTGCTCTACCACTGAGCTAACCGCCCAAGCGGCCCGTTGCATGGATAGTCAACGGGCGCCGGGAAGGGTGCGATTATGCCACGCTGATGCGCCAGATCGTCTTGCCTTTGCTGGCCTTGTCCAGGCTCGCAAGCACGGCTTCATGCGCGGCCAGTTCATCGGCGTCGGGTTCGATCACGATTAACTGCAAGCTGCGCAGGTCAATGGCAGCGGCCTGCAACGCCGCCGCACCTTCGCCGGCATGTTCAATCACCAAACTGCCCTGCCCGCGCGTCATGCGGATGTACACCTCGGCCAGCAGGCCGGCGTCGAGCAAGGCGCCGTGCAGGGTGCGGTGGGTGTTGTCCACTTCCAGGCGCCGGCACAGCGCATCGAGCGAATTGCCCTTGCCCGGGAACTGCTCGCGCGCCAGCAGCAGGCTGTCGCGCACGCCAGCCACGTTCGCCTGCACCGGGCCGCGGCCCAGGCGCTTGAGTTCTTCGTTCAGGAAGCCGAGATCGAACGGCGCGTTGTGGATGACCAGTTCGGCGCCCGCCAGGAAGGCCAGCAACTCGTCGGCGACCTGAGCAAAGCGCGGTTTGTTGGCCAGGAATTCATCGGTCAGGCCGTGGATGCGCGCAGCATCAGGGTGGCTGGAACGCTCGGGGTTGAGGTAGTAGTGGCGCTGCTCGCCGCTGAGGCGCCGGTTGACCATTTCGATGCAGCCGATTTCGACAATGCGGTCGCCGCCCGTGGCGTCCAGGCCAGTGGTTTCGGTGTCCAGAAAAATTTGTCGCATTCAATTTCCGGTTAAGCCTTGCGTTGCCGCGCCCAGACCCACATGGCCACGCCCGCCAGCACCATGGGCACGCACAGCCACTGGCCCTGGGTCAGGCCCAGCGCGCGCAGACCGAGGAAGCTGTCGGGCTCGCGGAAGTACTCGGCCGTGAAGCGCAGCACGCCATAGCCGATGAGGAAGGCCGCCGACACCTCGCCCAGGCGGCGCGGCGTGCGCGCAAACCACCACAGCAGCACGAACAAGAGCACGCCTTCGAGCGCGAACTGGTAGAGCTGCGACGGGTGGCGCGGCGTGGCCGTGCCCGATTGCGGGAACACCATGGCCCATGGCAAGGTGGCATCGGCGGCGCGACCCCAAAGCTCGCCGTTGATGTAGTTGCCGATGCGCCCGCTGGCCAGCCCGGTGGGCACGCACGGGGCGATGAGATCGGTGACTTCAAGAAAGTGCCGCCCGCGCCTGCGGCCAAACCAACACATGGCCAACAGCACGCCGAGCAAGCCGCCGTGGAACGACATGCCGCCCTTCCACACCTGGAGGATCTCTAGCGGGTAGGCCAGGTAATGGTCGAACTTGTAGAACAGCGCATAGCCGATGCGCCCGCCCAGCACGACGCCGATCACGCCAAAGAACAACAGGTCTTCAATGTCGCGCCGGCTCCACTGCGCGGCAACGAACTGCGGCTGCTTCACACGCTGCGCGCCCAGCCAGATGAACAGGCCAAACGCCACCAGGTAGCTGATGCCGTACCAATGCACTTGCAGCGGCCCCAGCGACAGCGCCACGGGGTTGAATTGGGGGTGGATGAGCATTGGTAGACGTTGGTTCCTAAGCGGCCCGAAGGCCGGGTTCAGAGCCAACGCCCCCGTTCAAACCGTGCGTGCGGATTTCCCGCACAC
>JAYUPO010000592.1:0-5795 GCA_043760085.1 Burkholderiales bacterium | reverse complement strand
GGCAGCCGGTGCTGGCTTCCTTCAACTGCAAAAAGCGCATGTCGAAGGCGGCGTTGTGGGCCACCAGCACGGTGTCCTGTGCAAAGGCATGAAAGGCCGGCAGCACGTCTGCAATCAATGGCTGGCCCCGCAGCATCAACGGCGTGATGCCGTGGATGGCGATGCCCGCGCCGGGCAGGCTGCGCTGCGGGTCCACCAGTTGCTCGAAGCGTTCGTTGCGCAACAGCCGGCCATTGACGATGCGCACCGCACCGATCTGGATGATCTCGTCGCCTTGCGACGGGTTCAGGCCGGTGGTTTCGGTGTCGAACACGGTGTAGCTCAGGGCGCTCAGTGCCTGGTCGTCCCAGGCGCTGCGCGCGCCGGTGCGGGCGAACAGATCGAAGTCGTAGACCGCGCCGGACGGTTCGCTTTCACCGCTGGGCAGCGCCGGGCGTGCCGGCGCGGCGGCCAGGGGCAGCAGCAGGCACAGGCGCTGCGCGCTGTCGCCCTGCGCCAGCCAGCACTCGCCACCGTGGCGCAGGGCCACGTCGTTCAAGGTCAGGGGTGCACCGCTGGCGCGCAGCGGCTCGTTCTGCCACGCCGCGGCAGTGGCCGCGCTCGGCGCCGGGCCGGGCCAGGCCAGCTCAAGCTGGGCGTGGCGGCCGCTGGGCGCCAGCCGCAGTTCAAAGCCTTGCGCCGCACCGTCGCCGGCCAACCGGGCGGCCAGTGAACTCAAGCTGTGGATGAGCGAAAAGCTGTCGACCTTCAGCCACAGCTCAGTGGCCACCGTGGCGGTTTGCGCCACCAGGCCGGTTTGGGCCTGGATACGCCGGCTCAAGGCGGACAGCAGTTGCGTGGCCGGCATGTCGTGCAGCGGCCAGCGCGGTTGCAGTGCCGCCCCGCTGCGCTGCGCCACCTGGGTCACGCGCTCGCCCAGGCGGCCCACTTCCTCGCGCACCACGCCCTGGAAGCGTTCGCGCTGGCTGGCGCCCAGGTCGGGATAGGCCAGCATTTCCAGCGCCGCCTGCACCGTGCCCAGCGCGGCGCGGCTGCCTTCGATCAGCTCCTGCAACAGCTCATCGCGTTGCGCATCCTGGTCGAATTCGGCGCTGATGTCCTGCAACATCAGCACATAGCCGCTCAAGACAGCGGTTTGCTCGGGGTGGGCGGCGGCCTCACGCACGGGGGCGAGCTGCACGCGCCACAACGCACCATTGGCCGTGGCGGTGATGAACTGCGTGCCCGGGCGGGCTTCACCGGCACTCAAGCGCGTGGCCACGTCTTGCACCGCATGCTCGATTTGGGCCTGCTCGAGCACGCTGTGGATGCTGCGCCCCAGGCCGATGGCCTGATTGCCGCCCAGGCCGATGGATTCGGCCCCGCCCACGCTGGGCGCCGCGCCGCGGAACAGCGCGCGTGCCTGCTCGTTGTAGAGCAGCACGATGCCGTCGAGGTTGCACACCACCACGGCCTGGCTGAGTTCGCTCATCAGCGCGGCCAGGCGCTGGCGTTCCTGCTCGATGCTGCGCGCGCCTTCGGCCACCTGGCGCTGCACCTCGGCGCGCGCCTGGTCGCGTTGGGCGGCGAGTTCGTCTTGTGCGCTGGCCAGCAAGGCGGCGTGGCGTTCGAGCAGCCAGCGCACCAGCACCGCACAGCCCGCGCTGGCGGCCACCCAGCACACCAGCGCAATGGCCCAGCGCGGCGCCAGCAGCGTGGCCAGGGCGGCGCGTTCATCACCATCGAGCGTGGCCCACAACAGGCCGGCCGTGGCCAGCAGCCACAAGCCCAGCGCCACGGCGGGCGCGGCCATGGCCAGGGCTTGGCGCTGGGTCGATGTCATTTCCTTGAGTCCGGGCTGGGGGTGTGCACGGCCGTGGGCATCACGCCGCCTCGCCCGCCAGCAGCGAGCGCACGCGCGCCACCAGTTCGCGCGTGGAAAACGGTTTGGTCATGTAGGCATTGGCACCCAGGCCCAGGCCTTTGGCGGCGTCGGTGTCGCGGCCCTTGGCGCTGAGCAGCAAGATCGGCATGGGGTTCATGGCCGGGTCGGCGCGCAAGGCCTGGCAGACGTCAAAGCCGGTCATGCCCGGCATCATCACATCCAACACCATCAGCGCCGGGCGTTCGCGTTGCGCCATGGCCAGCGCCTCGTTGCCATCGCGCGCGACGAGCACCTCGAAGCCTTCGCGCTGCAACAGGTATTCGAGCGAGACGACGATGTTGGGCTCGTCATCGGCAATCAGGATCTTGTGCGTCATGGTGTGACCTCTGCGGCCTGCCAGGGCAGGGTGAAGCGAAAAGTGGCGCCTGCGCCGGGAGCCGATTCAAGCCACAGCCGGCCGCCGAAGTGGCGCACGATCTGGCGGCTGATGGGCAGGCCCAGGCCGGTGCCCACGGGCTGCTGGCTGGCGTCGCCGCCCTGGCGGAATTTTTCGAAGATCAAGGCCTGCTGCGCGGGCGGCACGCCGGGGCCGTTGTCGTTGACGCTGAACAGCGCGGCGTCGGCTGTGGCACGCAAAGCCAGGTTAATGCGGCCACCCGGTGCCGGCACAAACTTGGCGGCGTTGGACAGCAGGTTGAGCAGCACCTGCATCAGGCGGTCGGGGTCGGCCATCACGCTGGGCAGGCCTTCGGCCAGGTCGAGCGCGAGCACGGTGCCGCGTTCGGCCAGCGGCGCGGCCATGGCGGCGGCGGCTTGCTGCGCGATGGCATTCAGATCGCATGGCGCCAGCCGCCACGCGGCCTGGCCCGATTCGATCTTGGCCAGGTCGAGCACCTGGTTCACCAGGCGCGTCAGGCGTTCGGTCTCGGTCACGATCAGCTGCGTGAAGCGGCTGCGCTGCGCGGCCGGCATGTCGGGCTCGTCGACCATCATTTCAGCCATGGCGCGGATACTGGTCAACGGCGTGCGCAACTCGTGGGTCACCGATGACATGAAGTCGTCCTTCATCTGATCCAGGCTCTTCAACTGTTCATTGGCGGCACGCAACTGCGAGCCTTCTTCAACGAGCTGCATCACGTCGTCCACCGCCAGGGGTTCTTCATCCACCACGGCAGCCACCATCACCCGCGCCGAGGCGCTGCCGATGCTGCCGGCGAGCTGGGTTTCCACGTCGCGCACCAACGCCGCGTCGGCCCGCGGCGGCTGGCCGGCGGCGCGGCCCTGGCGCGCGGCGACCTGCTCGAACAGGCGCTGCGTGCGCGCGCTGCCCAGCAGGCGTTCACTCAAGGCACGCAGGCTGGCCAGCTCGGCGCGGCCGCGCCAGAACGCGGGCGCGGCGCCGTGCTCGAAGGCAGCCACGAACAACAGCGCCTGGCTGCGTTCGCGTGCGCTCGGTGCGCGCCACAGCGACACCGCCACGAACAGCGCCGTGTTCAGCGTCAGGCTCCAGAACAAGGCGTGGGTCAGGTTGTCCAGGCCCTTGAGGCCGAACAACTGCTCGGGCTTGAGCAGCTCGATGCCGAACAGGCCGTGGTTGAGGAAGCCCGCTGCCAGCCAGCCCGACTTGGCCACCGAGGGCAGCATCAGCGTGTAGGCCCACAGCGCAAAGCCGGCCAGCAGCCCGGCCAGCGCGCCGGCACGGGTGCCGCCCTGCCAGTACAGGCCACCGAGCAGGGCCGGTGCGAACTGCGCCACCGCAGCAAAGCTGATCAGGCCGATCGAGACCAGTGCATAGGCCTCGCCGGCCAGGCGGAAGTAGGCATACCCCAACAGCAGGATGAGCAGGATCGCCGCGCGCCGGGTGTTCAGCAGCAACGCCGTGAGGTCACCCTGCGCCTGGGCGGCAAAGCGCCGCGTGCGCAGCAGCAGCGGCATCACCAGGTCGTTGCAGACCATGGTTGAAACGGCAATCGCTTCGACGATGACCATGCCCGTGGCCGCCGACAAGCCGCCCACGAAGGCCAGCAAGGCCAGCGCCGGCGCGCCGTGTGCCAGGGGCAGCGTGAGCACGAAGGTTTCGGGGTTGGCCGGGTTGGCCGCATTCGCATCGAGCAGCAGCCCGCCCAGGGCGATGGGCAGCACGAACAGGTTGATCAGCAACAGGTACAGCGGAAAGACCCAAACCGCGCGCTTGAGGTGACGTTCATCCACGTTTTCCACCACCATCACCTGGAACTGGCGCGGCAGGAACAGCACCGACAGCATGGCCAGCAGCGTGAGAGCAAACCACTGCTCGTAGGCGAAGGCCTTGCCCTGGCCCAGGGTGAGCAGCCTGGCCAATTCGGGCACGGCGCGGGCGCGCGCAAAGATGTCGCCCACGCCGTCGAACAAGCCCCAGCAGACGAACACGCCCACGGCCAAAAAGGCCAGCAGCTTGACCACCGATTCGAACGCAATCGCCGCCACCATGCCTTCGTGGCGCTCGGCGCCGTCGAGCTGGCGCGCGCCGAAGACCATGGTGAAGCCGGCCATGGCCAGGGCAATGAGCAGCGTGCTGTCGGCCAACCAATGTCCGCTGGAGCCGGCAGTTTGGCCGGGCAAGCCGGTGAGCACGGCATAGCCGCTGGCGATGGCTTTGAGCTGCAAGGCGATGTACGGCACGATGCCCACCACCGTGATCAGCGTCACCAGCCCGGCCAGGGCCGCACTCTTGCCGTAACGGCTGGCAATGAAGTCGGCAATGGTGGTGATGCGCTGCGTGCGCGCAATGCGGATCATCTTGCGCAGCACCATCCAGCCCAGCAGCATGGCCAGCATCGGCCCCAGATAGATGGGCAGGAACCACACGCCCGCCGTGGCGGCGCGGCCGACCGAGCCAAAGTACGTCCAGGCCGTGCAATACACGGCCATCGACAAGGCATAGACCCAGGCGTTGCCGATCACCGAAGCGCCGCGCGCGCGCCGCCGGTCGGCCCAGGCCGCCACCGCAAACAGCAGCATCAGGTAAGCCAGCGAGGTGGCGATGACCAGGGCGCCGGGCAACATGGTTTCAGCCTTGCTGGTCAGCGTCGTCGCGTTCCAGCAGCCAGGCCAGGGCGGCGATCAGAGCGGCCCAGATGCCGAACAGCGCCGCCGGGAACAGCGGCACGCCGAGCACCATGACATCGCGGTCCCACAGCGCCAGCAACGGAAAGTTCAACAGCAGCGCCGCCGCGGCAAACAAGGCCAGCAGGCGTTGGGCCAGCAGGGTCTTGAACATGCGCGCGCCTATAAAAGGTCGAGGTGAAAGCGCTGCGCCACGAGCTGGCGAAACTGCTTCACCACGGCCAGCGCTTCGCGCAACTGGTCGCGTTCCAGCACGCCGAGTTCGGCCAGCGCCACCAGGTTGTTCACGGGCAGGCCGAGCTGGCGCTGGCGCAGGTTGTTCTTCATCTTCAGGCCCATGATGAAGTGCAGCACTTCGGTCAGGTCGCGCGCCAGGTCGCCGCCCACCACCTCGCGCTGCACCAGCGCGCGCAGCCGCTCGGTGGTGCCCACGGCGTCGAGGTGCTGCTCCAGCGCCAATGCGCGCACGCCGTGCACGATGGGGAAGGTGCCGAGTTTCTTCAGGTCGAACAGCGGCTCCTCTTTGGCCAGCCGCCCGGTCAGCCGCGACCACCAGCCGGTGGCCGGTGCCGTGAACTGGTCGGTCGCCGCAGCAAAGCGGGCCAGGAACAGGGCGTTGCCGCTGCTGAATTCCGTCACCGCGGCGCGCACCTGGGCCAGCAGCGCGGCGTCGCCAGTCACGGCCACAGCGTCCATGAATATCGCCAGGTGCATCGGGCCTTCGGGTTGGGCGTCGTGGAACCAGCCGTAGATGGTCTGGCGAAAGCGTTGTACCGGCGAACACCACAACGGGTTGGTGAGCATGATGTTGCCCGGGCACGGCGGG
>JAYUPO010000591.1:0-5806 GCA_043760085.1 Burkholderiales bacterium | reverse complement strand
AGGCCGCGGTCTTGCAGGCCATACACCGCCGCGGTGTGCGACGTCTGCCGGCGCACGATGTCTTCCAGCGCCAGCAAGGGGCCGCGGCGGCGGTCGCGTGTCCAGTGCGTGAGCATGAAGGTGGGCAGGCCGGCGTCGGTGATGTAGCCCACGTGCGCGCCACCATCGCCCAGGCTGAGCATGGTTTGCGGGTGTTGCAGCAACTGGTGCAGGTGCGAGAAATCGTGGTAGCTGTAATTGAAGATCGGAAAGTAGATCAGGCCGGCGCCGCCATCGGCCATCAACCACTCGTACACCACTTCGAACGGGCTCACGCCGCGCGCGCGCGCCACGGCCGCGGCGTGCTCATCGGGTGCCGGCTCGTAGTTCGGCGCCGCGGGGTCGATGCGGTACATCTTGTCAAAGCTGCGCAGCATGAACGCCGCGCGTGGGTCTTTCAGCTCGGGGGCCTCGGCCAGCAGGCGGGCTTTCGCTTCGGGCGATCGCAGCCGTTCGATGCGAGACTCAATTGAATCGTTAACCGTTTCGCGCCACGTGCTGTGAAAGTGGAACGGATGCGATGATGCGCGCCAGCCGTACAGCACGCCCGCCGGCCGGCCGGGGATGCTGCCGATCAGCGGCACGCCTTGCGCATGGGCTTCGTCCAGCCTGGCCACCAGGCTCTTCCACAAGTCGGGTGCCTGGTCGATCTGTTGCAGGTTGAACAGCACCGGGCGTTTGGTCTCGCGCGCCAGGTCCATCATCCATTCGGCCTCGGCCGGCATGTCGATGTGGTTGCTCGTCATTTGAAACACGCCGCGGCCCGCTTGGCCCAGCACGCGGCCCAGACCGAAGACTTCATCGCGGTTGGCGTTCGTGCCCGGCACCAGCACGCCATCAGCACCGCGGTGAATGAGCGTGCGCGACGTTGAAAACCCCAGCGCCCCGGCACGCAGGCCGGCGCGCAATTCAACGGCCATGGCGGCGATGTCATCGCCTGTGGCCACGCTGTCTTCGGCCGCGCCGCGCTCGCCCATGGCATACACGCGCAGCGCGCCGTGCGGCACCTGGGTGCCCACGTCCACCGCCAGCGGCTTGCGCGCCAGCGCGTCAAGGTACTGCGCGAAGGTTTCCCATTCCCAATGAATGCCTTCGGCCAGCGCGGCCCCGGGGATGTCTTCCACGCCTTCCATCAGGCCGATCAGCCAGTCGCGCCGGTCGGGCTTCACCGGCGCGAAGCCCACGCCGCAGTTGCCCATCACCACCGTGGTGACACCGTGCCACGACGACGGTGTGACATACGGGTCCCATGTGACTTGCCCGTCGTAGTGGGTATGCACATCCACCCAGCCCGGCGTGACCAATGCGCCGGCGGCATCGATCTCACGCCGCCCGGCGCCGGCCTTGCCGCCCACCCGCGTGATGAGGCCGGCATCGATGGCGACATCGCCATTGAAGCGCGGCGCGCCACTGCCGTCGACCACCGTGCCGCCGCGTATCACCAGGTCGTGCATTGCATTGCCCTTCAGGCCGCACCACATGGCGGCACAACGCAGTTTAGCGAGGCCGCCGCGCGCGCAGAAGGTGTGAAGGAAGCCGTAGCGAGGGCGGCGAGAACGCCGGCGAGCACCTTTTCAGCTGACGGCCCCGATTTACCAGGCAGCAGGAAGCAGACGTTGCGTCAGGCCCCTTACTGTCGTACGATTGAAAGGAAACTTTCCATTAACAAGGAGTGACCGTGCTCGCGACACTCACCAGCAAAGGTCAGATCACGGTGCCCAAGCAGATCCGTGATGCATTGGCGCTCGACGCGGGAACAACACTGGACTTCAGCATCCAGCCCGACGGCACGTTGATGGTCCGGCCGCTGAAGCGATCGGTATCGGCGCTCATCGGCCTGTTGCAACGCCCCGCCGCAAAGGCCGCGACGGTGGCGGCGATGAACCGGGCCGTCGGAGCCCATTTGGCCGAGAAGCACGACCGCATCCGGCGCGAATCGGGTGCGGTCCAGGACAAGCGCCGCAAAACCCGGCCGTGATGACCTGGTCATGATTGCACTCGACACCAACGTCCTGTTGCGCCTGCTGCTCAACGACGATGCGGCGCAAGCGCGCAAGGCGCGCCAGGCGGTCGAAACGGTCGAGGCTGCAGGTGGACAGGTGCTCCTCAACGACATCGTCATCGCCGAAGCGGTCTGGACGCTGCGCGGCAAGTACGACACCGGCAAACCCGAACTGCTGCGCATGTTGCGCGCGGTGCTTGATACCGCCAGTTTCGCCTTTGAAAGCCGGCCGGTTCTGACCGCGGCACTGGCGCTGTACGAGACCTCGGCAGCCGATTTTCCGGACTGCCTGATTGCCGCGAAGAACGCTGCTGCAGGCTGCGAGCACACCGCCACCTTTGACCGCGCCATGAGGGGTCTACCCGCCGTCAAGGTGTTGTGAGCGCTTCAGCAGCCGTCAACGCCGCCGCACAGTGGTCAGTTTGGCCACCAGCCTGACGGGTTGCGCTGGGCGCGCTGCGCGCGCAATACCCTCGACGGTCTCGCCATCGACCAGTGCGCAAGCCAGGCGG
Organism: Burkholderiales bacterium; assembly: GCA_043760085.1. GTDB lineage: Bacteria > Pseudomonadota > Gammaproteobacteria > Burkholderiales > Burkholderiaceae_C > Rubrivivax. The sequence goes on along the minus strand of JAYUPO010000591.1, from coordinate 3,253 downwards.
GCATCGGCCTTCTTCAACCCGCCGCACGCAACACCAGCACCGCGTTCGTGCCGCCGAAAGCAAACGAGTTCGACAGCATCGTGCGCGCTGGCACATTCGGGCGCGCCACGTTGGGCACGTAGTCGAGGTCGCAGTCGGGGTCGGGTACACGCAGGTGCATGGTGGGCAGCGCCACGGCGTGCTGCATGGCCAGCAGCGACAACACACACTCCAGCGCGCCGGCTGCGCCCAGCAAGTGGCCGTGCATGGCCTTGGTGGCGCTGATCGGCACGCGCACCGCATGGTCACCGAACACCACCCGGATCGCCGCGGTTTCAGCCACGTCGTTGGCCTGCGTGCCGGTGCCGTGGGCGTTGATGGCGTCGATGTCTTGCACCGCGCTGCCGGCGGCCTGCAGCGCCGCACGCATCGCCGCCACCTGCCCGGCGATGCTGGGCCGGGTGATGTGCTGGGCATCGTTGGACAGGCCATAGCCGATGATCTCGCCTTGAATGCGGGCGCCGCGCGCACGGGCCCGCTCCCACGGCTCGATGATCAGCATGGCCGCACCCTCGCCCAGCACCATGCCGGTGCGGTCTTTTGAAAACGGCCGGCACGACGCTGAAGGTTCAGCGGCGTCCACCGTGGCCAAGGTGTGCAAGGCCTCCCAGGCCTTCAGCGAGCCGGGCGACAAGGGTGCCTCGGCGCCCCCGGCAATGGCCAGGTCGAGCTGGCCGCTGGCCACGCGCAACCAGGCCTCGCCGATCGCCACCGCCGACGATGAACAGGCGGTGGAATACGTCAGGTTCGGCCCGTGCAAGGGGTGCTCGATGCCGATCCACGCCGCCGCCGCGTTGTGCATGCCCATCAGCACGGTGAAGGGTTTGATGCGGTCGGACTGGTCGCCGTACAGCGTCTTGTAGCCGGCGTCCATGGTCAGCGTGCCGCCCATGCCGGTGCCCACGAACACGCCGGCGCGGGCCGGGTCCAGCCCGGTCAACGCATCGGCCGAAGCGGCCACGGCCTGGTTCGCAGCAAACAGCGCCATCGCACTGAAGCGGTCGAGCATGCGCAGCCGCGTGGCATCAAAGTGCTGTGCCTCGTCGAACTGCGCCGTGGCCGCCAGCGGCGCGGCCAGCCGGCTGACCAAAGGCATGTCCAGCAAGTGCACGCCGCTGCGGCCGGCCTGTGCATGGGCGAACAACTGCGCACAGTCGTTGCCCAAGGGCGAGACGACGCCGATGCCGCTGACCGCCACCCGCCTCATGTCGCGCGCAACGCCGCCGCCAGGCGCTCGGTGGGCACCGCGGCCGCACCCTGCACAGCCACCAGTTCATCGATGTGGCGCACCACATCGCGCAGCGTGTTCAGGTTCACGGGTTGCGCCGGCAGCTTGATCTGGAACGCATCTTCAATGCTCCACAGCAGTTCAACCGTGGCCAGCGAATCGATGCCCAGGTCGGCCAGGTTCGCATCCAGCCCCAGGCGCTCAGGCGGCAGCTTGTAGTCGGTGATCAGGATGTTGCGCAAACGTTCCAAGGTGGTGCTCATGTCGTTCCTTTCCGGGCGGCATCAAGGTGCCGGCGCGGCCGAGGCGGCGGTGGAGGTGGATGTGGATGTGCCGGCTGGCCGGCTGGGCAACCTGCTGGTGGAAGTGGCAAGTGAGGTGGCAAGTGAGTTGGCACCTGAGCTGTCAACTGAGGTGGCGGCTGATGTGCCAACCGCTGGGGCAATCGCCGTGCCGCCTGCCGCCGGCACGGCGCTGGCCGCGAGCTCGGCCGGCTGCACCTTGCCGCCCCAGCGCGCGCCGTGCGTCAGCAGCCCGGGCCAGCGCTGCGCCAACTTGATCAATGCCGCGGCCCAGCGCGGCCGCATGGCGGCATGCGCGAACACAGCGGCCAGGCGCAGGCGGGGCGCAAACCGGCGCCGCCACTGCGCCGCGTACTGGCGTTGCAACTGCGCCTGCAGGGCCGCACCCGGCGTCAACAGCGCCGCCTGGTGGCGCAACAGCAGCGCAGACAACAACGCGGCGGATTGCAACGCCATGCTGATGCCTTCACCAAGGATCGGGTGCGCCTCGGCCGCGGCGTTGCCGATTCTGAAATGCTCGTCGTCAGCGCTCACGCGCACGCCAGTGTCCAGCGGCCCACATGCCAGCCAGGGGCCCGCGCGCTGCGCGCCGTGCAGGGCCTGCTGCACGCCGGCGCATTCGCGCTGCAACCAGGCTTGCACGGCATCGCCGGCGCGCAGCCCGGGCGCGGCGCCGCGCAGCTCGCTCAGGCGGCTGCGGCGGATGCAGCAGGCCACCGTGGTGATGCCACCATCGCCCACGACCATGCCGCCATAGCCACCGTTGAGCGCCAGGACGCTGATCGCACCCGCGCTCAGCGTGGTGCCGGTAAAGGTGGCCTTGAAGGCGAACAGGTCGCCGGCAGCGCGCGCCACACGGCGCTGGTCGCGCGCCGCCGGCAGCTCTTCCCACGAGCCATGGGCGTCGATCACCACCGGCGCGCGCAGCCGCAGCAGCGTGGCCGAATCCACCGCGCGCACCTCGCAGTGCCAGGCGCCGGCGCGGCCCAGAATGGCCTGCACGCGCCAGGGCTGCAGCACGTCAGCGCCTACCGCGCGGGCCTGCTCCAGCAGCAGCGCGTCCAGCGTTTCACGCCCCAGCGCGCGGCCCCAGGGGTGGCGCGCTGCGTTGGCCGCGGGCAAGTCGGCCGTGACGGCGCTGTCGCCACGCAGCAGCCTCACCTGGCGCAGCGCCGGGCCGGCGCAGGCCTCGAACGCGGCGCCGATGCCCAGCGCTTCCAGCAGCGGCAGGTTGCTCGCGGCAATGCATTCGCCGCACACCTTGGTGCGCGGAAACGGCTGGCGCTCAACCAGCGCCACGGCCCAGCCGGCGCGGGCCAGCAGAATCGCCGCGGCCGAACCGGCCGGGCCAGCGCCCACGATGATGGCGTCGTACTTGGTGCGCGGGCCGGGCTGCATCAGTCGCCTTGCAGGCGCTGCGCGCTGAAACAGTGGCTGAACAGGCCAGCGCCGACTTCCCGGCATTGCCACGCGGTGTGCGCGGCGCGCCAGCGCTGCGTCAGTTCCGTGCCGCGAAAGCCTGCCGCCACGCTCAACACCGCGTCTTGCCGCGTCACCGCATTGGCGCCCAAGGCGCCCACCAGGTGGCTGCCGGCCTGCGCCAGCCAGCCGCGGTGCGGCTCGCAGGCAAAGAAGCGCTGCGCGCCGGCGGCCACACCGGCCAGCAGCACATCGAGCGCCGGGG
>JAYUPO010000590.1:0-2364 GCA_043760085.1 Burkholderiales bacterium | reverse complement strand
TCCTCCACGCGCACTTCAATCACCAGCGGCGGCGTGCGCTTGCCATCATTGAAAGTGGCGCACACGGCGGCATCGTCGTTCAGCACCGCGCGGCCGTTCACGCGCAGGGTTTCGTCCACGCCCGGGATCATGAACAGCAGCCCCGCGCGGCCCGTGGCCACGATGTTGCGCAGGCTGTCCAGGCGCCGGTTGCCGGGGGCATCGGGGATGCGCAGCACTTGCGCGCCGGCCACGCGAATGAATCCGGGCGCGCCGCCGCGCGGCGAGGCATCCAACATGCCATCAGCCGATGCCGTGGCCAGCACCGCGAAGGGCGACAGCTCAATGAAGCGCGTGCAATGCGCATCGAGCGCTGCAAGCTGCTTGCGCACCGCGCGCTCGGCCGGGGGCGGGTACAGGCGCTCGAGCGCGCTCAGGGTGTCGATCATGCTGCCATGCTATCGCGCCAAATCGGCGTGGCTTTACGGCAAGATGGGCCCCACCCACACCGCGAAAGCCATGCCATGACCTACCGCCACATGATCGTCGAGCAAGACGGCGCTGCCGACTGGATCACCTTGAACCGGCCCGAGCAGCTCAATGCGCTCACCAACGAATCGCTGGCCGAACTGAACGACTACTTCGACCGCGCGCTCACCAACACCGCCGTGCGCGTGGTGGTGCTGCGCGGCGCCGGCCGCGCCTTTTGCGCCGGGCTGGACATCAAGGCCGCCAGCGGCACGCTGAAGCGCGACGCCGCCGCCTTGCTGCAAAGCCAGCGCAACTTCAGCGGCCTGGTGATGCGCATGCGGCGTTGCCCGCAACCCATCATCGGCCTGATCAACGGCGCGGCCGCAGGCGGCGGCTTTTCCATCGCGCTGGGCTGTGATGTGCGCATCGCCGCTGAAGACATGAAGATGAACGCGGCCTTCATCAAGATCGGCCTGAGCGGCTGCGAAATGGGTGCGAGCTATCACCTGCCGCGGCTGGTGGGCACCTCGGTGGCGGCCGAGCTGCTGTACACCGGGCGTTTCATCGACGCGCAGCGCGCCTTGCGCGTGGGGCTGGTGTCAGACGTGGTGCCGCTCGATCAATTGAAGGCCGCCGGCAAGGCCCTGGCCGACGAGATGCTGGCCACCTCGCCCATGGGCCTGCGCCTGACCAAGGAATGCTTCTGGGCCGCGGTAGATGGCAACGACCTGCCCAGCGTGATTGCCATGGAAGACCGCAACCAGGTGCTGGGGGTGATGGCGGGCAATATTGAAGAGGGCATGAAGGCGTTCATTGAGAAGCGCAAGGCGGCGTACCCGGTGTGACATCGTGCCCGGTGCGGGGGTGACGTCATTATCTCGTTTTGACATCAGTTTGGTTTTGCCGTATCTTCGCTGCCATGAACGATCTGGCCACCCTCTCCCCGCCCAAGGCCACAACCCTGCGCCTGGCCGCGCCCTTGCAAGAGGGCTTGGCCTTGCTGCAAGGCGTGTCGGGCAAGCCCATGAACCGCATGGTCAACGAAGCGGTGCAGGCCTATTTGGAAAAGCGCAGTGCCGAAGTGGCGGCCGAACTGAGCCAGACCCTGGCCCGGGTGCAAGCCTGGCGCCGTTCAGACCCAGGTTTTGAGCAAGCCATCGACAGCCTGGTTGACGCCGAAGCCCGGCATGCCAAAGCCGACCCGGTAGAAGGCCAGGCAGCCAAGCGCGCCGGGCCGGCGCAGGCCGAAATTCAAGCTTTGCTGCGTGGCTGAACGCAGCGCAGCATCGCTCGCCCATCAGGCACCCGATTGGGACGCCGACAGCCCGCAACTGCGCAGCAACCTGCGCCAGGTGCTGCACGGCATTCGCGCAGACATGCTGGCGCGCAAACGCCCCACGCTGGCCTGGGCACGAACGTGGCACTCGGGCTGCATGGCCGGCCTGCAAGTTCCCAAGCCAGCGCACGTGGGCCGCTTTCGCGGCGAACCCGGGCTGAAGACTTGCCGGGTTGAGGTGCAAGGCAAACCAGGCACGGCGCCGGCCAAGCTGGCGGCTGAACTGAAACGTTATGAGCAGCGCCTGCGCCGCGCGGTGGCGGCGCTTGATGCGCGCTACCCCAGCAACGAAACCCTTGATGAAGATGGCCTGGCCGCCACCATCGACCTGGCCGCCTGGGCCCATGCCGAATGGGTGCGCATGCACCCCTTTGCCAACGGCAACGGCCGCACCGCGCGGCTGTGGGCCAACGGCCTGCTCAAGCGCTACGGCTTGCCGCCCGTGCTGCGCCTGCGCCCGCGGCCTGACGGCGCTTATGCCGCTGCGGGCCGCGCCGCCATGGCGGGCACCACAGCCAACAATTGGCAGGCCACGGCGCTGCTTTTGCTGGGCCTGATGCAGCGGGGCTGACAGCCCA
>JAYUPO010000589.1:0-2365 GCA_043760085.1 Burkholderiales bacterium | reverse complement strand
AGGCATTGGTGGCCTTGGGGTGGCCGGCGAACGGCGCGCCCAGGGTGACGACGCAGCGCGTGAGCTCGGGCATTTCCTTGGCCAGTTCGCGCGCATAGATGCCGCCCAGGCTCCAGCCCACCAGACTGGCCGCGCGGCCGCTCTTGTCGACCACGCTGCGCACCAGCTTGCGGCAGGCTTCGAGCACGCCGGCGCGCGGGCCGAAGTTCAGGCCCTGGCCCCAGGCCTGCGGCGCATAGCCGCTGTGTTGCAAAAAGCGGCGCAGCGGCAAGGTGCTCAGGTCGGCCGCGCCCAGGCCGGGGAACACCACCACCGGGTGGCCATCGCCCTTGGGCAGGCGCGCCAGCCACGGGCTGGCCGCCAGCGACGCCGCGGCCTCCCAGGGCGCGCGGCCTTCAAGCAGCAACAGCAACAGGTTGGGCGGCTTCAGCGGCTTGCCATGCGCTGCGCGCACGTGCGCGGGCAAGCCTGGTAGCGCGTGCGGGTGGGGCGGGCCGGCGCTATCTGGCATAGGGGAACTGGCGGCCATGCTCAGGCTTTGCTGCGCCGTGGCTTGCTGGCAGGCCGGGCCGGCTGGCCGAGCGCGGACTTGACCACGCTTCGAGCCACGCCGCCCGCCAGGCTGCCCAGGCTGCCGGCACCCCGCTTCACGGCGGCGCGCGCCAGGCCTTCGGTGGCGGCGCCCACAGCAGCGCCCATGGCCACCCCCACCGCCGCGCCCACCGCCTTGCGCGCCTGGCGCAACGCACCGCGGGCCAGCCCGGCGGGGGCCGGCGGCTCGGGCTGGGGCAGCGCGCGCAGGTCATCGAGCGCCAGCAGCAGGCCGTGGCCCAGTTCGCGCACGTCGGGCATGGCCGCGGCGTCGGCCATCAGGCCGACATCGAGCGCGCCGTTGTAGCTCTGCACGGTGATGTTCAGCGCCACGCCATGGGTGACGATGGAGGTGGGGTGGTTGCTGAGCATGCGCGCCCCGGCCATGTACAGCGGCACGGCCGGGCCGGGCACGTTGGAGATGACCACGTTGGCCAGCTGCGGCACGCGCTCGGCGACCTTGGCCTTGCCATACAAGGCGGTCAGTGCTTCCATCAACCAGGGCACGCCAATCGACGGGAAGTCGGTCGGCAAGATGCCCTTGACGTTGCCCAGCGTGCTCTTCATCGACGCCGTGGCCGCCACGATATGCGCCAGGCGCTTGGCCGGGTCGGCCAGGTGCGTGCCCAGGCTGATCAGGCTCATCGAGGCTTGCGTGTCGGCCGTGGTGTCGCCGGGTGCGCGCAGCGACACCGGCACCGCGGCGATGAGTGACTTTTTCGGCAAGGCCTTGCGCGCCGCGAAGTAGCGCCGCAGCGCGGTGCTGCACAGCATGAGCACCATGTCGTTGAGCGTGGCACCGTGGCCGCGGCCCAGCGCCTTCAGTTCGGCCAGCGGCCAGCTCAGCGCCGCGAAGGCACGCCCTTCACTCACCGACACGTTCAATGCCGTGCGCGGTGCCAGGCCCAGCTGGTTGCCCGAGCCCGGCCCGCCGAGCAGCTTGCTTCCCGCCAGGGCCTGCCGCGCCGCCGTGCCCAGGGTGCCAGCGGTGCCGGGCAGTTCCTTGATGATGCGCATAACCATCTGCGCCTGGTGGCTCAAGGCGCCGCGCAGCATCTGCCCCATGTCTAACCGCGCCGTGCGTGGGCGCAGTGAAGGTTTGATGTTCAGCGCGCGCGGCTCGGGGCTCAGGTCGAGGATCACGTTGGCCAGCGCCACAGCGGCCTGGCCATCCACTGCGGCATGGTGCAGCTGCGTGTACAGGCCCACGCGACGCAGGCCACTGGCGCCCGGGGCCAGGCCCTCAAGCACATGCATCTTCCACAGCGGGCGTTTGCGATCGAGCAGTACCGGGTGCAAGCGGCTCACCGCGGCTTCAAGCTCGGCCATGCCGCCGCCCAGGCGCGCCGCCTTGGGCAGCTTGATTTCAACGATGTGTTGGGCCAGGTCGGGCGGCGCATCGACCCAGGCCGGGGTGGCCAGGTTCAGCGGCATCCACCACAGCCGCCGGCGCAACACCGGCGCCAGCGGCAAGCGCTGTTCAATGTGTTGGCGCAGCGCGGTGACGAAGCGGCCCTTGTGGCCGGCCGGCAGCTCGAAGACGTGCAGCGCGCCCACATGCATGGGCATCTGCGCGGTTTCAAGGTACAGGAAGGTGGCGTCCAGGCCGGAGAGCTGCTTCATGGGCACCCTTGGAACGTGCGCCGGATGTTAGGGCCTGGGGCAACAGCCCCGTGCAGACCCTTGCGCGAAGTGCCGCAGCCTCACAGCGCACGCAGTGGGTGCGCCCAATCGGGCCAGGGGCTTTCGAAGAAGGCCTGGGTCATGGCGTTGC
>JAYUPO010000588.1:0-2369 GCA_043760085.1 Burkholderiales bacterium | reverse complement strand
CTGCTGGTTTTCTTCGGCCTGTCGCCCAAGCTCGGGCCGATTGCCGACTGGGGCCTCAACATCGAACGCAAGCAACTCACGGTCGACACCGAGAAGTTCGCAACCAATATCGAAGGGATCTTCGCGGTGGGCGACATCAACACCTACCCGGGCAAGAAGAAGCTCATTCTCTCGGGCTTTCATGAAGCGGCGCTCGCCGCCTTCGGCGCCTCGCCCTATGTCTTCCCGGACAAGCGCGTGCTGTTGCAGTACACCACCACCAGCCCCAAGCTGCACAAGGTGTTGGGCGTGGAGTCACCGGTCTTCGATTGAGTCAACTCTCGGCGGCGATAATGCCGCCCGTGGCGCGGGAATCCGCTCGCGCCACGTTCGCTAGGGGTGCTGGGTCTGTGCTTTTCGCAGCCGGCTGAGAAAGTCCCTTTGAACCTGATTGAGGTAATCCTCGCGCAGGGAAGCTACCGGTCTGAAGGCCCGCATGCAAGCGCGCCGCCGTTCCTGTTTGCCCACCTGCCATCGATTTAGGCATCACGATGGCACGCTACGCACTTTCTGTTCTCGCACTCGCGGCACTCGGCGCCGTGGCCGCAACGCACGTGGCGGCTCAAGCTCAGACGCCGGCCGCGCAAACCATCACCGTCACCGGCCGCAGCAGCGGCCAGGGCGCCGGCGTGGCCGGCTTTGGCGACACGCCAGCCTGGCGCATGCCGCTGAGCACCACCGTCATCAGCCTGAGCCAGCTGCAAGACGCCGGCATTGCGGGTCTCGGCGACCTCACCCGCCTGGACGCCAGCGCCACCGACGCCTACAACCCGCCCGGCTATTGGGCGCAGTTGGGCGTGCGCGGCTTCATCGTCGACAACCGCTTCAACTACCGGCGCGACGGCCTGCCCATCAACGCCGAAACCGCCATCACCCTCGACAACAAGCAAGCGCTCGAACTGCTCAAGGGCACCAGTGGCCTGCAGGCCGGCACCAGCGCGCCCGGCGGCCTGGTGAACCTGGTGGTCAAGCGCCCCGGCCCCAGCCTGCGCGTGGCCAGCCTGGGCTATGAACAAGACGGCACCCTGCGCGCGCAGGCCGATGTGGCCAGCCGCGCCGGGGCCGATGGTGCCTTGGGCTGGCGCGTGAACATCGGCGCCGCGCGGCTGGAGCCGCAAGTCAAGAACGCGCGCGGCAACAGCTGGAGTGCCGCTGCTGCATTCGACGCCCGGCTGGCGCCACGCACCTTGCTGGAAGCCGAAGTTGAACTCAGCCGCCAGAGCCAGCCCAGCGTGCCAGGCTTCAGCCTGCTGGGCGTGCGCTTGCCCGCCGCGGCCAGCATCAGCCCCACCCTCAACCTCAACAACCAGCCCTGGAGCCTGCCCGTGGTCTTCAGCGGCCGCACCGGCTCGCTGAAGCTAACGCAGGAGTTGAGCAGCACGCTGGTTTTCACCGCACACGCCATGCGCCAAAGCCTGCGCACCGATGACCGTATCGCCTTCCCCTTCGGTTGCAGCGCCGAAGGCGACTACTCGCGCTATTGCAGCGACGGCACGTTCGACCTCTACGACTTCCGCAGCGAGGGCGAGCGCCGCACCAGTGACGCCGCTGAACTGGCGCTTACCGGCACGGCCAAGTCCGCCGGAATCAATCACCAATTCAAAGCTGGCGTGCTGGCCACGCGCTACCAGGGGCGCTTCAACCGCCAGGCCTTTAACTTTGTAGGCGTGGGCAGCCTGGACGGCCAAACCGTGGTCAGCCCCGACTCCACATTGACCGGCGAAAGCACGCAGCGCAGCGAACGCGGCAGCGAGTGGTTCGTGCAAGACGCCATGACCATCAACCCAGCGGTTAGCCTTTGGGCCGGCCTGCGCCACAGCCGCCTGCACCGCGAAAGCGTGGCCACCGATGGCAGCAACCCCACGCAATACAGCCAGGCCTTCACCACGCCGTGGCTGGCATTGGCCTATACCTTCATGCCCCAGGGCAGTGCCCATGCAAGCTGGGGTGAAGGTGTGGAGAGCGAGGTGGTGCCGGGTTTGCCGATCTACACCAATGCCGGCCGGCCGCTGCCGGCGCTGAAAAGCCGGCAAGCGGAACTGGGCTTGAAGCAAAGCAGCAAGGCACTGGATTGGCGCGTCGCCGCATTCGACATCCGCCGCCCCGCGTGGGCTGATGCAGGCAACTGCGACGCCAGCGCCAGTTGCACCCGCGTGCTGGACGGCGCAGCCCGCCACCGCGGCCTGGAAGCCGAAGCCGAATGGCGCAGCGACGGTGCGCTCTCGTTGCGCGGCAGCGCCATGTGGCTGAAGGCGCGGCGCGAAGGCAGTGCCACGGCGGCGATCAACGGCCTGCAACCCGCCAACGTGCCCGCCGCTAACTTGAAGCTG
>JAYUPO010000587.1:0-16891 GCA_043760085.1 Burkholderiales bacterium | reverse complement strand
CTTGCGTTGGGCTGCCCGGAAAGCAGCGTCTTCAGGCTGGCAAGGTGGTCTTCGCCGGCGGGCTCGCCGGGCGGCTTGTCAGCCAACCAGGGGTAACTGCGGCGCGCCAAGTGCAGGCTGCGCCGGTGCAGCGCCGCCACGCCACGCAGGCCAATGATGGGGGCCAGGGTGGTTTCGATGGCCAGGCATTTGGCGCCCACCGCCTGCGCAATCTGGGCGGCCGTCGCGTCACCGTCGCCTTGGCGCGCCAAAGATGCAGCAATCTGTCGGATCTCCGGGCCGTCTTCCATGGGGAACAAATCGTTCACAGCTGCGCGATGGGCGCATGGTACGTTGCCTTGCACTTCAAACAACAAGAAGACAGGCTGCCCCGCACGCGCTGGCACAACTCTAGCTAGGCGGAACAGGGTAGTGCGCAGAGTCCGACCCGTCTGTGCGGTATCGAACACTGTGCGGCGCCGCAGACGCCGACCCAGACGCCGACGCAGACAACCGGGGCAATGGCACGCGGCCTGTGGTAACTTGGGTTAACTTCGATCGCCGCGTTTACAGGCCTGCCCGATGCCGCCCCCCGCCGCGCCTACCGACCCCAGGCAAAACGCTCTGCTGGGCGAACTTCCCGCCGCCGAGTGGCAACGCTGGGCTGGCCAACTCGAGCGGGTGGATCTGCCGCTCGGCCTTGTGCTGCACGAGCCGGGCGTCTTGCTCAGCCACGTCTACTTTCCCACGACCGCGATCGTCTCGCTGCTCTATGTGATGGCCAACGGCGACTCGGCGGAGATTGCCATCATCGGCAACGATGGGATTGTCGGCACCTCGGTGTTCCTGGGTGCCGAGTCCACGACCAGTCAAGCCGTCGTGCAAAGTGCGGGTGAAGGATTCCGGTTGAAGGCACAGGCCATCAAGGAATTGTTCACGCATCCGGCCGCGCTGAACTTGCTGTTGCGCTACACGCAGGCGCTGCTCACTCAAATGGCGCAGACGGCAGTATGCAATCGCCTGCACTCGCTGGATCAGCAACTCTGCCGCTGGCTGTTGCAGAGCCTGGATCGCCTGCCGGGCATGGAGCTGGTGATGACGCAGCAACTGATCGCCAACATGTTGGGCGTGCGCCGCGAGGGCGTGGCGGCGGCTGCGGCAAAACTGCAGAACGCGGGGCTGATCCGCTATGCCAAAGGCCACATCCGGGTACTCGACCGCAGCGGCCTGGAAGCGCGCTCCTGTGAGTGTTACGCGGTGGTCAAGCAGGAGTTCGACCGCCTGCTGCCGCGCAGGGCTGTGCACCCTGCCGGGCGGGCTGGCGAACGGGCTGGAGAACGGGCTGGCGAGCGGGCTGGCAAATGATCTGCGCAACGGCAAATCACCGGCCCGGCGCGCTGAACCGGCGGCGTTGATGGCGCACCACAGGGCCCACGGCGCGTTCACTCCGGCAGCACGCCAATCTCTTTGGTGATCTCGGCCCAGCGGCTGGCTTCGCTGCGCAGGAAGGCGGCCACTTGCGCCAGGTTCATGCTGCCATCGACCAGCGGGCCGATGGCGCCGATGCGCTCGGCCACTTCCCTGTCGTTCAGCAGCGCGTTGACATCGCGCTGGCTGCGTTCGATGGCCGCGGCCGGCGTGCCGGCGGGTGCCATCAGGGCGAACCAGCCCACCATGTCAAAGCCGGGCAGCCGCTCGGCCAGCGCCGCCACGCCTTCCCACCCCACCACGCGCCGCGCGGCCGTGGTGGCCAGCACGCGCAGCCGGGCCTGGCGCACCAACGCGGCGGTGGAAGCCAGGTCGGCCACCATGGCCTGTACATGGCCGCCCAGCAGGTCTTGCGTGCCCACCCCCACGTTGGCGTAGGGCACCAGGTTGGCGGCCATTTGCGCGCGGGCATTGAGCAACCGCGCGATCATGCCGCTGAAGGTGCGCGGGCCTTCATTGCCGAGCGTGAACTGGCCCGGCTCGGCCTGCACCTGGCGGATGAGATCGTTGATGTTTTGCAGCGGCGAATCGACCTTCACCAACACCGCGAAGGGGCTGCGCGCGATGAAGGCCACGGGCACGAAGTCTTTGGCCGGGTCGTAGGGCAAGGTCTTGAACAGCAGCGGGTTGGTCACCAGGGCGGCGGTGGTGGCGAAGTAGAAGTTGTAGCCATCGGCGGCGGAGCGCGCCGCGGCCTGGGCCCCCACCACGTTCTGGCCGCCGGGCCTGTTGTCGATCACCACCGCCTGGCCCCACAGCTTGCCCAGCCGTTCGCTCAAGATGCGGGCCACGTTGTCAGGGCCTGAGCCGGCTGGTTGCGACAGCAGCCACTTCACCGGCCTGTCGGGCCAGGCCTGGGCACGCAAGGTGGGTGTGGTGATGGTCAAGGCACTGCCCGTCAAGGCGCTGCCGGCCAAGGCGAGGTTGAAATGGCGTCGTTGCATGGCGTGGTTTTCAGTGATTGACTTCGGTGACTGACGTCGGTGACTAACTTCGGTAATTAACTTCGGTGATTAACGTTTGATTCAATTCGACAACGCTGCCTGCCGTTCGCGCAGCAGCGAAGCCAGTTCATCGGCGTTGGTGGCGGTGCCGTAGACGTAATGATCAGGCCGCACCAGCGCGGCCTGGCAGCCGTGGCGTTGCACCCAGGCCGCCACCACGCCTTCGCTTTCGCCTTCGTTCGCGTTTCCGCGCTCTGCGGCATCGCCCAGGGCCACCACGGTGAGGCCCGGCTCGACCGCAGGCGCGGCCTGCGCGGCGGTGGTGACGACACGCCAGCCGGTGCCGAAGCGGCCATCCATCAAACGGCCATCGGCCAGGCGCGGTTGCGGAAAGAGCAGGCCACGGCCGCTGCTGTTCGCCGCCGAGAGCAAACCGGCTTCCAGCGGCGGCAGCACGTCTTGCCGCGGCGTGTCTTGCACCACCCCTCCGGCCGCGGCCAGCAGCCGCGCATCGCGCGCCCGGGCCTGGGCCAGGTCGCGCTCGCAGATGATCGCGCCGGCAGCTTTCAGGCGGCTGGTGAGCTCGCGCACATGCGCCTGGCGCTCGTGGCCGTAGCTGTCGAGCAGCCTTTCAGCGGCGCCACCCGTCACCTCGCCCTTGGCCACCGCGGCCAGCTTCCAGCACAGGTTGGCCACATCGCGCACGCCCTGGCACATGCCCTGGCCCAGAAAGGGCGGCTGCATGTGCGCCGCGTCGCCGGCCACGAACACACGGCCGGCGCGCCACTGCTTGGCCACCAGGGCATGAAAGCGGTAGCTCGACTGGCGCCACAACTCGCCGTCTTGCGGCGTGAGCCAGCGCGCCAGCAGCGCCCAGGTGCGCGCCGGCGTGGCGGCATGCTGCGGGTCTTCGCCGGCGTTGAGCGCAATCTCCCAGCGCCGGTGGTTGCCCGGGCCGATCACCAGCGTGCACGGCCGCTGTGGCTCGCAGTACTGCACGCTGGTGCGCGGCAGCTTGGCCAGGCCGCGTTCGTTGACGCGCACATCCACCACCAGCCAGGGCTCGTCGAAATCCAGGTCTTCAAGCTCGATGCCCACCAGGCTGCGCACCGTGCTGGCGCCGCCGTCGCAGCCGATCACCCAGCGCGCATGCGCGGCCGATACGCTGTTGTCGGCGGCGCGCAGCGTGAGCGTGGCGCCGTCGGCGTCCTGCACCAGCGCCGTCAACTCGGTGCCGAGTGCCACGCTCACGTTGGGCAACTGTGCCACGCGCCGGCGCAACACGCGCTCCACCGCGGGCTGCGTGAACACGAGCGACGGCGTGTAGCCCTGCGGGTACGGCGGCGCCACCATCGTCATGCGGCGAATGAGCTGGCCGTCGGCGCCGAACCATTCGGAATGGGTGAACGGCTCGGTGTGCGGCAGCACGGCATCCACCACACCGAGTTGCTGGAACACGCGCATGATTTCGTGGTCGAGCGCGATGGCGCGCGGTATCTCGTGCACATCGGTGAGCTTGTCGCAAACATAGACCCTCAACCCGGCTTGGCCGAGCAAGCCCGCGGCCACAACGCCAACCGGACCGTAGCCGACGATGGCCACATCGAACACGATCTATTCAAGCCTCGTTAACGATCGGGTTGAGCAGCACGCCGATCTGGTCGATCTCGATTTCGATCACGTCGCCCGCCTTCATCCACACCGGCGGCGTGCGCGCCTGGCCCACGCCGGCCGGTGTGCCCATGATGATGGCGTCGCCCGGCTCCAGCGTCATGCATTCGGCCAGCAGTTCAATGGTTTCGTCCACAGCGAAGATCATGTCGCTGGTGTTGGCGTCCTGCATCACCTGGCCGTTCAGCCGGCTTTGGATGCGCAAGCCCGTGGCGCCGGGGCTCAGCTCATCGGCGCTCACCAACACCGGGCCGAAGGCGCCGGTGGCGTCGAAGTTCTTGCCGATGGTCCACTGGCCGGTGCGCTTTTGATAGTCGCGCACCGACATGTCGTTGAAGCAGCAGTAGCCGAACACGTATTGCAGCGCGTCAGCCCGCTTGGTGTGGCGCGGCACCTTCCGCGCAATCACCAGCGCCAACTCGGCTTCATAGTCGAACTTCGATGACACCCTGGGCACCACGCCCGGCTGGCCGTGGCCCATGAGCGAACTCTTGCCGCGGTAGAAGAACCAGGGGTAGTCGGGCTTGTCGCGGCCGCCTTCCTTGGCATGGTCAAAGTAGTTCAGGCCCAGGCAAATGGTTTTGCCGGGCTCGGGCACGAGCGGCGCAAGGGCTTGTGCCGCCAGGGGCAGGCGCGGCGCATGGGAAGCCATGGCAGCGCGGCCTTCGGCTTGCAAGTCAATGCCGGCTTCGAGTGCGGCGCGCAGGTCAGGCGGCACGCCTGCGCGGGCCTGATTCAGGTCGATGATCGATTCGCCGTCCACGACGGCCAAACGCGGCTGGCCTTTGAGCAAGTAGGTGGTGAAACGCATGAAGACCTCCTGGGGGTTGAGTGTTTAACAGGTCAATGAACAGGCGTGAACAACACCCGGCGCTGGGCCTGCTTGAGTTGATCGGTCGGCGCGGTGCCGATGCCCCATTGGTCGATGCGCCCGGGCGGCCAAGTCCAATCGCTGGGCGCACCGGGCCGGTAGCTGTCGTCGATCCGTTGCACCTCGGCGGTGTATTCGATGACGATGCCGAACGGGTCAACAAAGTAATTGAAAGCGTTGTCGCCCGGCCCGTGCCGGCCAGGGCCCCATTGCGGCGGCAAGCCGGCGTCCTTCAAACGCCCGCCGCCGCGCATCACGGCGTCGAGCGTGGGCATGAGGAAGGCGATGTGGTTCAGCGCGTCGTTGTCGGTGTCGCCCAAGGCGATGCTGTGGTGATCGGCATTGCAATTCATGAAGGCCATGATGCGGGTGCGATCAGCCAGCACAAAGCCCAGCGCCTGCTCGAAAAAGGCCTGCGTGGCGGCCACGGCATGGGCGTTGAGCACGGCGTGGGCCAGGCGCAGGGGTTGATCGGGCGGCACGGGCTGGTCAGGCACGCGGCGTGCATCGCCATGAACGACTTCAATGCGCCGGCCATCCGCATCGCGGATGAGCAGCGAGCGGCCACCGGCCGGGACCTGCGTCGCGCCTTCAGCGCGCTCGACCACCCCGCCTGCCGCCAACGCAGCCTGCGCCACGGCGCCCAGCGCCGCGCCGCTGCGCGCACGCAAGGTGACGTGGCGGATGCACGGCGCACCCGGCGCGGCGTGCAATGCCAGCAGGTGGTGGTCTGCGCCGCTGCCGCGCAGATATACCGCGCCTTCGGCGCGCGCGGCCACATCGAGCCGCCACACCTGGGTATAGAAGTCTTCGGCCGCGGCGAGGTCGGGCACGGTGAGTGCCACGCTGCGCAGGCCCTTG
The DNA here is from genome assembly GCA_043760085.1 of Burkholderiales bacterium. Classification (GTDB taxonomy): domain Bacteria; phylum Pseudomonadota; class Gammaproteobacteria; order Burkholderiales; family Burkholderiaceae_C; genus Rubrivivax. Next base: position 11,077 of record JAYUPO010000587.1, on the reverse strand, counting down.
ATCCAGGGGGACTTCATGGTGGCCGCTCCGAATTAGCGCTTCAGATCAGGCGTGCGCCAGGCCAGCGGCCGCAATGCCCGCGATGACGATCTGCTCGTCTTCATCGCCCGTGCCGCCCGAAGCGCCGGCCGCGCCCAGCACCACGCCCGAGGCGTCGATGATCAACACCGCGCCGGTTTGCGGAATGAACTTCTGCTGCGCCGTGGCGGCGATGGCGCCAAAGAAGGCCGGCATGTCCTTGGCGCGGGCGGCCAGGGCGCGGCTGTTGGTGCCCATGCCGATGGCCGCACCCGCCTTGCCCAACGCAATGTCCAGGCGCAAGGCACTGGCGCCGTCTTCACGCGCGCTGGCCAGCACCTGCGCGGCGGCATCCAGCACCACCACGCCCATGGGCTTGAAGCCGTGCTGGCGGGCGGCAGCCAGGGCGGCATCGATCACTGCGCGGGCTTGGGAAAGGGTGAGTGGGTTCATGGCTTTTCCTGTTCCAGGCAGCGCGATCCGGCATGCCGCGCGCCTCAATGCGAACGCTACAGTACAAACTGAGCGCGCCGGCGCAGATCGCAATGGCACGCAGCCGTGGGCCGCACGCAGCGCATCGCACCAACCCGCTCGGCCATGGCGCTGTCGCAATGCGAAATGCCTTTCCAACCCGGAACTTGAATCCTGCCGGATTCTCAAAATCCGGTCGTGCAAATCGGCAGCGGCCCGAAGGATGACCATGCCCCACCCTCTGTTCGTGCTCAATGGCTCGAACCTCAACCTGCTTGGCCAGCGCGAGCCTGAGCTCTACGGCGCGACGACACTGGCCGAAATCAAGCAGCGAACCAGCGCCCTGGCCAGCGAGCTGGGCCTGGCCTGCGACTTCAGGCAGACCAACCACGAGGGCGTGCTGGTCGACTGGATTCAGGAAGCCTTCGCACGCGACGCCGCCGTCGTGATCAACCCGGCAGGCTTCTCGTTTGGCAGCGTGCCGGTGCTGGATGCATTGAAGTTGCTGCGCCGGCCGCTGATCGAAGTTCACCTGACCAACATTCACAAGCGCCCGCCGCCGTATACCCATTCGCTGATTTCCCAGGTCGCCACCGGTGTGATCTGCGGCCTGGGCCCGGCGGGTTACCTACTGGCGGTGCGCGCGGTGGCCGAAGCGCTCGAAACGCAGCGCGCCCGCACCTGATGCCAACGCCAACACCGATGCCGGCCAACGCATACTGGCTTCACCTCAACCCACACGCACAAGGACACACTCATGAACATCAACTTTGATCGTCGAGATTTGCTCAAGGCCGCCACGGCGCTGGCGGCGGTTTCGGTCGCACCGGCATGGGCGCAGGGCAAGCCCGTGCTGCGGCTGGCCGCGGTCTTCTCCGACAAGGACATCCGCGCCGACATGGTTCGCATGCTCGCCAAGGACGTCGAAGCCGACGTCACGATCGAGCACTTCCTCGGCGGCACGATGTTCAAGCAAGGCACCGAGCTGGTCGCCTTGCAGCGTGACAACCTGGAACTCGGCAACGTGGCGCCGCAGGACATTGCCAAGCAACTGCCGGCCTGGTCGATCCTGACCTCGGCCTACCTGTTCCGCGACGCCAACCACCTCAACGCCTTCTTTGCCGGCGAGCTCGGCAACGAGATGAAGCAAATGGCCGAGGCGCAGCTCAAGGTGAAGATCCTGGCGCCGGTGTTCTTTGGCACGCGCCAGGTGGGCTTGAAATCCAAGAAGAAGGTCAACAACCCGGGCGACCTGGCCGGCGTGAAGCTGCGCATGCCGCCGGGCGACGCCTGGCAGTTGTTGGGCCGCTCGATCGGCGCCAACCCCACGCCCATGGCCTATGCCGAAACCTACACCGGCCTGCAAACCGGCGCCATCGATGGCCAGGACAACCCGCTGCCGAACGTGCAGAACATGAAGTTCTACGAGGTCATGTCGCAGATCGTGTTGACCTCGCACCTGGTGGCGTTCGACGTGCTCACCATGAGCCTGAAGGCATGGAACGCCATGCCGGCGCCCAAACAAAAGGCCTTCCAGGCCGCCGTGGACAAGGCCGTGGCCTGGAGCAGCGCAGAGCACATCAAGCGTGAAGCCGAGCTGGCCGAGAGCTTTCGCCGCGAGGGGCTGGATGTCTACGCGCCGGACGTTGCCGCCTTCCGTGCCCATGCCCAGAAGCTTTACCTCGCTTCCGACGAAGCCAAGACCTGGCCGAAGGGCATGCTGGAAAAGGTCAACGCAATGAAGTGAGCACGCAAGGCAACGCCTAACCTCACGGTGATGGCGAAAGGCCACTCGCCAGCCTGAGTGGCTGCGCGGCGTCAAGGCGCAACCCTGCTGTAGAAGGAACCTCATGCACGCGAGCCTGCGCAACGGCGTCGAATGGATTCGCCGCCGGGCCGAGAACGTCGTGGTCGCGCTGCTGGCGATCATGTTCGTGGCCTTCATCATTCAGATCGTTTTCCGCTACGCCTTCAACTGGCCCGTGGGCTGGTCGTCGGAGCTGTCGGTGATCGCCTGGCTGTACATGGTGCTGCTGGGCTCGGCGTTCTGGCTGAAGGAAGGCGAAGAGATTCGCTTCGATCTGCTCACCGGCGCAGCCAACCCGCGCACGCGCCGCGTGGCCGGTTTTTGCGTCGCCGTGGCCACGGTGGCGCTGTTTGCCATGGCGCTGCCGGCCACCATCAAGTACGTGGCCTTCATGAAGGTGGAAAGCACGTCGTACCTGAAGATTCGGCTGGACATCCTGTACTCGGTGTACGTGCTCTTTGCCGTGGCGGTGATCGTGCGTTACGCCTGGTCAGCGTGGTGCCACCTGCGCGGTGAGGTCGACGAGGAAGTGGATGTGACGGATCGGGGTTACGGCGTATGAATCCGACCGGGCCCTTTGCCTGCGCGCTTTACGCCATTTTCGCGTTGAGCCTGCTTGGCCTGCCGGTGGGGCACGCCATGATCGGCGGCTCGGTGCTCTACCTGTTCATGGCCGGGTTGGACATGGGCACCGCCGCCGAGCAACTTCTCAACGGCATGTACACCAGCTTTCTGCTGCTGGCCATTCCGCTGTTCGTGCTGGCAGCCGAATTCATGAACACCGGCAGCATCATGGACAGGCTGCTGCGCTTTTGCAACGCCATCGTCGGCCGCTTTCGCGGCGGCCTGGCGCAGGTGAATGTGGTGCAGAGCATCATCTTCGCCAGCATGTCCGGCTCGGCCCTGGCCGATGCTGCGGGCTCCGGCAAGCTGATGCAAACGCTGATGACGAAGGACGGCAAGTACCCGCCGGCCTATGCCGCCGCACTGACCGCGGTGTCGTCGGTGATCGGGCCGATCATGCCGCCGTCGATTCCGCTGGTGCTGTATGCGCTGGTGTCCAACACATCCGTCGGTTATCTCTTTCTCGGCGGCGTGGTGCCGGCCTTGCTGTTGGGGGCGGCGCAGATGGGGCTGATCGCCGTCACCGCCCGCAAGCGCGGTTTTCCGGTGGAGACCAAGGTGCCGCTGCGCGACATGCCGCGCGTCACCTGGGAGGCCACGCCGGCGCTGCTGATGCCCGTCATCTTGCTCGGCTGCCTGTACAGCGGCATCACCACACCCACCGAGGCCGCGGCCGTGGCGGCGGCGTACGCGCTGCTGGTTTCGACCTTGCTGTACCGCAGCGTTTCGGTGCGCGACTGCTATGTGGCCCTGCGCACCAGCGCACGCATCACCGTGTCCATCGGCATGATCATCGCCGGGGCCATAGCCTTCAACTACGTCATCACCGCCGAGAACATTCCGCGCACCCTGAGCACGGTGCTCCAGGCGTACGAACTCAGTCCGCTGGCCTTCCTGGCTCTGGTGAATCTGCTGCTGCTGGTGTTGGGCTGCTTTCTCGAAGGCAGCACCATCATCCTCATCATCCTGCCGGTGCTCACGCCCACTGCCCAGGCGCTGGGCATTGATCCTGTGCACTTCGGTGTCATGGCCATCACCAACATCATGATCGGCCTGGTCACACCGCCCTACGGCCTGCTGCTGTTCATGATGACCAAGGTGGCCGACGTGCCGCTGCGCGACATCGTGCGCGAGCTGATGCCCTTCCTCTACGTCATGATCGGCGCGCTGGCGGTGATCACGCTGGTGCCCGACGTGGTGCTCTTCCTGCCGCGGCTCATGGGCTACAAGGGTTGATGCGCCGCGGCGTTGCGCTGACGCTTCAAGCCTTGCCCAAGGGTGGCCGCCCGAACAGCGTCGAGGCGCGGCTGATGGGGCCGAGCTCGGCGGTGGCCAGCAGCAAGGCCGGTGCCAGCGCCTTCATGCGCGCAACGGTCAGGCGTTGCCGCGGGCCGGCGATGCTGATGATGCCGATGGCCTCGCTGCCGCGCATCACCGGCGCTGCCAGCGCCGTCATGCCCGGGGCAAAGACTTCGTCGATGAGCGCATAGCCGCGCGAGCGCGCCGCTTGCAAGCAATCGAGCAAGGCCTTCACGGTGGTCGGTGCATTGCGCCCATAGTCCTTCGGCTCACCAAAGCCCTGCTTGCTGACGAGTTCGAGCGCGCGCTCGTCGCTGAGCGTGAACAGCCAGGCATGGCCCGAGGCGGTGCAGGACAAACGAGCATCCATGCCCATGTCGGGGTCGTAGCGCAGCCCCTTGCGCGTGCCCTGCGCCTTGGCCACCCAGGTCAGCCGGTCGCCATCGACGATGCCCAACCGCACCAGTTCGCCCGACTCCTGCGCTAGCCGCTCCAGCAGCGGCTCGGCGATGTCGACGATGCCCGAACTGCTGAGGAAGCCCAGGCCCAGCGACGCCAGCTTGGCGGTGAGCATGTAGTCGCCCTGGCTGCGCAATTGGCGCACATAGCCGCGCCGTTGCAGCTCGACCAGCAGGCGGTGGCAGGCACTGCGTGGAATGTCCAACTCGTCGGCAAGCAGGGTCAACGGCATGCCTTCGGGCTGGCCGCAAAGACTTTCAAGCAAAGCCAGACCGCGATCAAGCGCGAGGGTCATGAAAACAACTTTTCGTGATGTGGCACGCGTTTCCGAACAGGAATGAGTTCCCGGTTTGGTTCCAAGCGTAGCAGCGCCATCATGAATCTCAAGCTCATCCCCGCTCTATTGCCTTTGTAGCCGGCGATGGCCGTCGCAATGAGCGGCTGTGGCGCCACCGCGCCGGCGGGCCCCTGCGGGCACGGCGGCACAGCCTGCAAGCTCGGGCCCGTGTGATTCGGAACCAGAGAATTGAAGTGCGCGCGCCGGCCGCGCGCTCATCTGCCAGGCCAGGCCAATCACGCTCGATGGCCAGTTACGCGCGCACCCGGCGCAATGGTGGGCGGCGCCGCATTCAGCGCCTCCATGGCAAAGCCCGCCGCGGCCTTGTAGCGCGCCATGTAGGCGTCGCGCTCGGCGGCGGGAATCACCGTGTTGATGTCGTCAAACACGCCGCCACAGCGCTCGTCCACCAGGCCCAGCAGACCGAACGGCCCGGCGCCGCGGTTGCGCAGCACCAGGGCCGAGATGTCGGCGCACAGTTTGTTGTCATAGGCTTGCAGCGCAGTGGGTGAAACACCGTGCACCAGCATGGCCGCGCCGAGCACGCGCGCATCGACGATGGCCTGGCTGGCGCCGTTGCTGCCCACCGGGTACATCACATGCGCAGCGTCGCCCAGCAGGGCCGCGCGGCCATCGACCCAGGTGGGCACGGGGTCGCGGTCGATCATCGGGTATTCGAAGATTTCGCTGGCGCCGCGCAGCATGGCGGGCACATCGAGCCAGCCGAAATTCCAGCCGTCGAAATGGTGGCTGATTTCGCTCAGGGCCACGCGGCGGTTCCAGTCCCCCTGGCGCCAGCCTTGGGAGTTGTCTACCGTGATCTCGGCCACCCAGTTGATGGTGGCCAGGCCGGTGTCGGCAGCGGGTGCCGAGATGGGGTAGACCACTACGCGGTGGCGCGCCGAACCCAGGCCCACGAAAGAAGCGCCGGTGCGAACGGGCACGCCCGGCGTGGTGCCGCGCCACAGGATGGTCCCGCCCCATTGAATGGGCGGCTGGTGCGGATGCATTTGTGCGCGCACGGCGGAATGCAGGCCATCGGCCGCCACCAGCAAGGCGCCGCTCACTTGCAGTTTCTGGCCGTCGCGGCGGTCGATGAAAGCGGTGACGCCGTGCTCATCGTTGCGATAGCCGCTGACGCGCTGGCCCAGGCGCAAGGCGCCCTCACCCAAACGCTCGCGCACGGCACGCGCCAGCAGCATCTGCAACTGGCCGCGGTGCACGGCATATTGCGGCCAGCGGTAGCCGGCCAGCAGGCCGCGCGGCTCGGCATACACGTCATTGCCGTTGCGCCCCACCAGCGCCCATTCACGGGCCTGGATGCCGATGCTGCCCAGCACCGCATCATCAAAGCCCAGGTCATACAGCTCGCGCACGGCATTGGGCTGCAAGTTGATGCCCACGCCAAGCGGCTGCAACGTGGCCACCGCCTCAAAGACGATGCAGGGCACGCCGATCTGGTGCAGCGTCAAGGCCATGGCCATGCCGCCAATGCCGCCGCCGGCGATCAGCACGGGGCGTTGGTCAGAGGGTGGCGTCATGGCGGGCATTCATGCGGCCGTGGTCACAATGAGAAATGGCCAAAGGCGCGGCGGTGGCGGTCTGCATGAAGGCCGGAAATGTACCCGAGCAGTTTGTAATGTCCCTGGCCGCGCGGGCCGCGTGGCGCCATCATCGGTTGATTCAATGGCGCCGTGTACAACGAGTCGGAGACAAGCCATGCGCCTGCCACGCCGCACCTTCAACCTTTCGCTGCTGGCCAGCGCGTTCGGCCTGAGCGCCGCCGCCCCGGCCCAGCCCGCGCAAACCATCGTCTGGTCAGGCTTTCCGCCCGGCGGCCTGGGCGACCAGGTGACGCGCCCGCTGCTGGAAAAGCTCAAGGGCCGCTGGCCTGGCACGCTGATTCTGGACAGCAAGGTCGGCGCCGGCGGGCGCATTGCGGCCGACTTCGTGAAGCGCGCGCCGGCCGACGGCGCCACGCTGCTGCAGGTGCCGTCGTCGATCATCACGCTGTACCCGCACACCTATGGGCGCAAGCTGAACTACGACCCGCTGGTCGACTTCATCGCCCTGTCACCGCTGGCGGCTTATTGCATCTCCATGACCGTGGGCCCGATGGTGCCGGCCGAGGTGAAAACGGTGGCCGACTTTTCGCGCTGGGCCAAGGCCAACCCGGACAAGGCCAACTACGGCATCCCGGCGCCGGGCTCGGCGCCGCACTTCGCCGGCATGATGTTCGAGCGCGCCACGGGCGTGGCCTTGAAGAGCATCCCGTACAAGGGTGGCGCGCCGCTGCTGCAAGACCTGTTGGGCGGGCAAATTCCGGTGGCGTTCAATGTGATCAGCGAAGTGCTGGCGCATGTCAAGAGCGGGCGGCTGCGTTCGCTGGCCGTGACCAGCCCGCAGCGCTGGGCCGCCTTGCCCGAGGTGCCCACGTTTGTAGAGCTGGGTTTCAAAGACATCGAGATCGTTGAATTCCTGGGCTGGTATGCACCGGCCAAGACACCGCCAGAACTGGTGCGCCAGCTCAATGCCGCGATTCAAGAAGCCCTGGCATTGCCCGACTTGCAGGAGGTGTACAGCCGCACCGGCCTGGTGGCGCTTCGCGAATCACCTGAAACGTTTGCCTTGCGCGTGAAAGACGAAACGGCACGCTGGGGCGGCGTGGTCAAGGCCACCGGCTTTACCGCGGAAGATTGATGCGATGAGCGCCCCCAATCCTGTCGCTTCGCACCAGGCCCCCCAAGGGGGATGAGCGTGGCGGGCACCGTCGCGCTGAACGGCGCACAAACCCTGGTGCGCCTGCTGCAAGCCGAGCGCGTGCCGGCGGCGTTCGGCATCGTGGGCGGCAAGCTGGCGCCACTTTTGCATGCGCTGTCGCTGTCTAACATCCCGTTCCATGGCACACGCCATGAGGCCGCCGCGCCGATGATGGCCGCGGCCGTATTCGCCAGCACCGGCCGCATGGCGGTGGCCCTGGGCGAGATGGGGCCGGGCGGCTTGAACCTGGCCAGCGGCGCCGGCGTGGCGTTCAACAACAACCTGGCCGCGCTGCTTATCACCACCAACCAGCACCGCGCCGCGGCCTACCCGCACAGCGGCATGTTCATGGAGATGGACACGCGCGCCGTGCTGGCGCCGCTGACCAAATGGAACGCCACGGTGGCCGATGCGCGGCGCCTGCCCGAGCTGGTGCGCACCGCGTTCCGCGAAGCCTTGAGCGGCCGGCCGGGGCCGGTGCATTTGGATATTCCACAAGACGTGCTGGCGCAAATGGTTGTTTGGCGGGCTGATGAATTCGACGTAAGCCCCGCACGCAGCCGCGCCACCGCCGGCCCGCGCCCGGCGGCCAGCAGCGTGCACGAAGCGGTGGCCTTGTTGCGCACGGCGCGCCGCCCGCTGCTGGTGGCCGGCGGCGGCGTGGTGCATGCGGGTGCCGATGCGCTGGTGCGCGAATTGGCGCAGCGCCTGCACGCCCCCGTGGTGCCCACGCAAATGGCCCTGGGCGTGGTGGCCACCACGCACACGGCGTTCATCGGCCATGGCGGCTTGATAGCGGGCGATGCGGTGAAGCGGGCATTCGAACACGCCGATGTCATCGTCAGCATCGGCTGCCGCTTTTCTTCCTGGCTGTGGGACGAGCGCGGCCCGCTGGCGCGGCGCGAACACACGCTGATCAACATCAACATCGACGCTTCGGCCCTGGGTGCGCCCGCCTTGCACCAGGTGGCGATGCAAGCCGACGCGCGGCTGGCTTTGCAGGACTTGCTGGCCGCCCTGCCCGTGGGCGCGACGGCCACACAGGCAGATTGGCTGCCAAGCCTGCGCGCCGTGCGCGCGGCTTATGTCGAACGTTTGCAAGTGATGGCCGGCGACACCCATGCCACCATGCACCCGGCCGCGCTGGCCCATGCCGCCGCGCAGGCCTTGCCCCCCGACGCGTTGGCCGTGTACGACGGTGGCCACACCAGCTTCTGGAGCAACGACCTCACGCCCGTGCACGCCGTGCGCACGCGCTTTCACGACCCCGGCATGAGCCACCTCGGCTTCGGCCTGCCCTATGCGCTGGCCTTGCAGCTCATGCACCCGGGCCGGCTGGTGGTGAACCTCACCGGCGACGGTGCCTTCGGCTTCACGCTGCAAGAGCTGGACACGGCGCGTCGGCTCAAGCTGCCGGTTATCAGCATCATCCACAACAACGCAGCCTGGGGAATCATCCGCATGGGCCAGCGCATGGCGCTGAACTTCGAGTTCGGCACCTCGCTGGCCGACACCGATTACTCGGCAATAGCGCGAGGCTTCGGCTGCCATGGCGAGGTGGTGGAAGACGCGCGCGAGATTTCCGCAGCCATGGCCCGCGCCCGCGCCAGCGGCCTGCCGGCGGTGCTGGATTGCCGCACCAAATTCCTGCCCCACCCTGCCACACCCGCCTTCGGCAGCATGAACCGCTACGGCTTTGATGCCCTCACCCGCGCCACGGTGGCGCCCAAGGAGAAAACCGTGAACGACACCCGCCTGCAGATCAATGGCGAACGCTGCGCCGCCACCGATGGCGCCACCTTCGAACGCCACAACCCGATGGATGGCAGCGTGGCCACCCGCGCCGCCGCAGCCACGCCGCAAGACGCCGTGCGTGCGGTGGAAGCGGCGGCCGCGGCGTTTCCGGCTTGGTCAACCAGGGGCCCGGGCGAGCGCCGCGCCGTGCTGCTCAAGGCCGCCGAGGCGCTGGAAGGCATGGCGCCGCGCTTCGCCGCCGCCATGGCCGCCGAGACCGGCGCGGCCGCGCCCTGGGCCGGCTTCAACGTGCACCTGGCCGCCGGCATGCTGCAAGAAGCCGCTGCGTTAACGACCCAGATGAGCGGAGAGGTGATTCCTTCCGATGTGCCCGGCAGTCTGGCCCTGGCCGTGCGCGCGCCGGCCGGCGTGGTGCTGGCCATGGCGCCGTGGAATGCGCCGGTGATTCTTGGGGTGCGCGCCATCGCCGTGCCGCTGGCGTGTGGCAACACCGTGGTGCTCAAGGGCAGCGAACTGTGCCCGGCCACGCATGGGCTGATCGTTGAAGCGCTGAACGAGGCCGGCCTGCCGCCGGGCGTGCTCAACTTCATCACCAATGCGCCGGCTGACGCCGAAGCCGTGGTGCAGGCCATGGTGGCGCACCCGCGCGTGCGGCGCGTGAACTTCACCGGCTCCACCCGCGTGGGCAAGCTCATCGCCCGCCTGTGCGCCGAGCATTTGAAACCCGTGGTGCTGGAACTCGGCGGCAAGGCGCCGCTGCTGGTGTTGGACGATGCTGACCTGGAAGCCGCGGTCAATGCCGCCACTTTTGGCGCCTTTGCCAACAGCGGGCAAATCTGCATGAGCACCGAGCGCATCGTGGTCGATGAAGCCGTGGCCGATGCCTTCGTGGCCAAGCTCGCCGCGCGCGCCGTGGGCCTGCCCCTGGGCGACCCGCGCAAGGGCCCGGTGGTGCTGGGCTCGGTGGTCGACATGACGACTGTGGAACGTTGCAACGCCCTCATCGACGATGCCCTGGCCAAGGGTGCCAAGCTGGTGTGCGGCGGCAAATCAGAAAACACCTTGATGCGTGCGACGCTGCTCGACCATGTGACGCCGCAGATGAAGATCTACAGCGAAGAAAGCTTCGGCCCGGTGAAACCCATCGTGCGCGTGAAGGGTGAAGACGAAGCCGTGCGCGTGGCCAACGACAACGCGTATGGCCTGTCAGCCGCCGTGTTCACGCGCGACACCGCACGCGGCTGGCGCGTGGCGCAGCGCATCGAATCAGGCATCTGCCATGTCAACGGCCCGACAGTGCACGACGAAGCGCAAATGCCCTTTGGTGGCGTGAAAGGTTCGGGCTATGGGCGCTTTGGTGGCAAGGCAGGCATCGACGCCTTCACCGAGCTGCGCTGGGTGACGATGCAGATGGGGGAGCGGCACTATCCGTTTTGAGCGGGGCGCGATGACAGTATTTTCCAATCCAGGTATGAGCCTGAAGCGGGCGCGAAGTGATGTTGTGCGGTGGTCGAGTTGATCTGGCCAAAGCGCACAGTCTATCGAGC
>JAYUPO010000586.1:0-5878 GCA_043760085.1 Burkholderiales bacterium | reverse complement strand
TGCAGGCGAAGTGAACGAACTCGGCCGCCGCCGCCAGCTCGGGCAGATCAGCCTGCGCCGCCATCATCTGCTTGAGCCAGTACTCCACCGCCTTCACGTCATGGTTGGTGCGCTGCTCGATGACCTTGATGGCCTGCGCGTCGGCCACGCTGAACTGGCTGGCCCAGCCACGCAGGCGCGCCACGGCGCCACGGCTCAGGGGCTTGAACTCGGCCAGGCCGGCTTGCGACAAGGCGATGAACCATTCCACCTCGACCCGCACGCGGCAACGCAAGAGGCCAAATTCACTGAGCAGGGGCCGCAGGGCAGCCAGCTTGGCGGCGTAGCGGCCGTCCAGCGGCGACAAGGCCAGAAGGGGGGAATCGGTCATGCAGGGGCGGGGCACTCGGGTTGCGCGCTGGGGGAAGCGAAAGCGGGCAATTTTAGGCGGCGCTCGTCAAGCAGTCTGTCGGGCTTTGCGTCGCGCCCGAGCCACCCCCACGTTCGCCAGGCCTGTGGCGCGAATGTGCCTCGATAGAATCGATCAAACCCCTGCACTCGTCGGCCCCTGCTCAAACAATGAAACTCATCGGCGCCCTCACCAGCCCCTATGTGCGCAAAGTGCGCGTCGTCATGGCCGAAAAGAAACTCGACTTCCAGCTTGTGCTGGAAGACGTGTGGAGCAGCGACGCGATCCTGCAGAACAACCCGCTGGGCAAGGTGCCGTGCCTGATCATGGAAGGCGGCGAAGTGGTGTTCGATTCGCGCGTGATCGTCGATTACCTCGACACGCTGTCGCCAGTGGGCAAACTCATTCCGGCCAGCGGGCGCGAGCGCGTCGAGGTCAAGACCTGGGAAGCGCTGGCCGACGGCACGCTCGACGCCCTGATCCTGGCCCGGCTGGAACAAACCTGGGCCGGTCGCACTGCGGCGCAGCGTTCGCAGCCCTGGGTCGACCGGCAGATGACGAAGGTCGATGCCAGCTTGCAAGCCATGAGCCAGGGCCTGGGCGAAAAGACCTGGTGCATGGGCCACCACATCACCCTGGCCGACATTGCCGTGGGCTGCGCCCTGGGCTACCTCGACTTCCGCTTTGCCAGCCTGAACTGGCGCGAGCGCCACCCGAACCTGGCACGGCTGCATGAGCGCTTGAACGCCCGGCCCGGCTTTGCTGAAACGGCGCCGCCCAGCTCCTGAAGCCCGGTCCAGCCTGGCCCGGCTGCCTTCAGGCGGCCAGCGACAGGGCGCTGCTGCTGGCCGCCCAACGCAGCTTGGCGTGAATGGCGCGCACGCGCTGCGCCAGGCCCAACGGCCGCAGTGCCTGCGCTTGCGCAATGGCGTCCAGGCGCTCGCCCTGCGCCAGCAACACCAGCAGGTCGCGCTCGGCACGGCTCAGGTTCAGGGGGCTGCGCATCTCGTCAAACGCGGTGGCCGGGCCACCACGCGGGTGAAAGTGATCCAGCACACGCCGCGCCATGGCCTGCGACAGGCTGGCCCCGCCTTGCAGCACCTGGGCAGTGGCCTGCGCCAGGGTGGCCTGGGCATCGGGCGTCCAGCAACTGTCGGCGCCGGCACACAGCAAGTCCCACAACACCTGCGCGCGCGTTTCGCTGCGCGCATCGACCAGGATGTTCAGCTTCTCGCCCGCCTCGCGCAACTCGCGCAATTCACGCACCAAGGCCAGCGCGCTGCCCTCGGCCGCCTGCGGCTCGCAGATCAACAGGTTGGGGCGGCGGCTGAGCACCATGTCACGCGCCGCATCCACGGTCTGCGCCAGGCCCACAACGGCCAGGCCGCTGGCCACGGCCAGGTCATGCAGGCGTTCCAGGTCGGCGCTGCGGCGGCAAAGCAAAACGGTGTGGTTCATGGCTGGGCACTGGTCTTGAACAGGGATTCATTGTGTGAAGCGCCGCCGTGGCCTGCCCACCCCGCGCCTCGGGGCCGGCCGGCGTAACCGCGTGATGCGTGTCACGCCAACGCAGCCCGGCTCACGCCGGCGTGGCCTGCGGCGTGCGCGAGTCAAGCCGGCTGCGCGGCGCGGCGCCGGCCGGTGCCGCCAGCGGCGCAAAGCTGTCGGCCCGGGCCAGCGGCCAGTAGGTGCTGTACACGGCGTGCGGCCAGGGCGCGCTGCCCTGCGCGGCGCCGAGCAAGGCGCCGGGCGGCACGAACGGCAGCAGGTTGGACAGCAAGCGCACGTCATGGTCAGCAGCGCGGCGAACGATGTGCGCGGCACTCAGTTGCCCAGGGTGTTCCAGCCCCGCGGCCTGCACCAGTTCCTTCAGCGCTTGCAGCGTGTTGAGGTGGAAGCGGTACACGCGCTCGGCCTTGTCGGGCACGATCAGCGCGCGCTGGCGCAGCGGGTCTTGCGTCGTCACGCCGGTGGGGCAGGCGCCGCTGTGGCAATGCTGGGCCTGGATGCAACCCAGCGCAAACATGAAGCCGCGTGCGGCATTGCACCAGTCCGCGCCCAGGGCCAGGGCACGGGCCACGTCGAAGGCACTCGTCACCTTGCCGGCACAACCAATGCGAATGCGGCTGCGCAGGTTCAAACCCACCAACGTGTTGTGCACCAGCAGCAGGCCTTCCTGCAACGGTGCGCCGACATGGTCGGTGAATTCCAGCGGCGCCGCGCCGGTGCCACCCTCGCCACCATCGACCACGATGAAGTCGGGCGTGATGCCGCTGTCTAACATTGCCTTGCACAGGGCAAACCACTCCCACGGGTGGCCGATGCACAGCTTGAAGCCCACCGGCTTGCCGCGCGACAGGTCGCGCAGCCGCTTGATGAAGTGCATCAGCTCCAGCGGCGTGTTGAAGGCGCTGTGGCGCGCCGGGCTGATGCAGTCCACCCCCACCGGCACGCCGCGCGCGCTGGCGATCTCAATCGTTACCTTCGGCCCCGGCAGCACGCCGCCATGGCCGGGCTTGGCACCCTGGCTGAGCTTGAGCTCGATCATCTTCACCTGCGGCTCGTTGGCCGCGGCGGCAAAGCGTTCGGCGTTGAAGCTGCCGTCGTCGTTGCGGCAACCGAAGTAGCCCGAGCCGATCTCCCAGATCAGGTCGCCACCATGCACGCGGTGGTGCTGGCTGATCGAGCCTTCACCCGTGTCGTGCGCAAAGTTGCCGCGCTTGGCGCCGGCGTTCAACGCCAGCACGGCGTTGGCGCTGAGCGCACCGAAGCTCATGGCGGAGATGTTGAACAGGCTGGCCGAATACGGCTGCGCGCAATCGGGCCCGATGGTGACGCGAAAGTCATGGCTGGCCAGTTGCGTGGGTGCCATCGAATGGTTGATCCACTCGTAGCCCTGGGCATGCACATCCAACTGTGTGCCGAACGGCCGCTTGTCGGGCGCGCCCTTGGAGCGCTGGTAAATGAGCGAGCGCTGCTGGCGCGAGAACGGCGCGGCTTCGTTGTCGCTTTCCAAAAAGTACTGGCGCAGCTCGGGGCGAATGAACTCGAGCAGGTAGCGGATGTGGCCGATGACCGGGTAGTTGCGCAGCACCGAGTGCCTGCTCTGCAAGGTGTCGCGCAGGCCCAGGCCGGCCAGCGCGGCAAAGGCAGCGAAGGGCGCGCCGCCGACATCGGCCCAGCGCCATAGCGCAGCACTCACCAGCGTGCCCAGGCCGCACAGCAGCCACACGCTGTAGCGCAGGGGGAAGTGGTCGTTGAGCTTGTTCAGCCAGGCTTGCATGGGCAGTCTCCTTCTGGCCCATGCCGCATGGCGCGGCCGGGCTGGGGTCGTTTGATTGTGTTGGGCGGCGCGGCCTGCCCGTCGTGGCAAACAGGCTGCCAATGCGGCCCAGTTCAAAGCCTCGGCCCTTAAACTGCCCGCCCATTCATGGAACTTTGCGCGCATGCAGGGCCAACTCTTCAGCCAGGACTTCCTGCTCCACGGCATCCGTGAAACGGCGCCGTACCAGGCGTTTGAGGCAGCGGCCTTTGCCGCCTTCAAAACGGGTCTGCGCGAGGTGTTCTCCGACCTCAGCGCCGCGTCAACGCTGAACGAGGCGCAGACCGAACAGCTCGTCATCGAACCCATGCTGCGCCTGCTGGGTTGGGCAGGCGACTACCTGCCGCAGGTCAACCTGTCGGGCATACGCCGCGAAGACGTGCCCGACATCCTGCTCTTTGCCGATACCGCCGCCCACGCCCGGGCGCTGGCCGAGCCGCGCGACGAGCGCCGCTACCGCCACGGCCTGGCTTTGCTCGAAGCCAAGCGCTGGCAGCGCGCGCTCGACCGCGGCGACCCGGCCGAGCCGCAAGACCCCAGTGCCCCCAGCTCGCAGATGCTGCGCTACCTGAGCCGCGCTGAACTGGCCAGCGAACGTGCCGTGAAATGGGGTGTGCTCACCAATGGCAGTACCTGGCGGCTGTATTGGCAAGACGCACGCTCACGCGCTGAAGAGTTCTTCGAGCTCGATGTGGCCGCCTTGCTCGGTGTGCCGGGCGTGCAGGCTGATCTGGATGGTTATGATGCCGAACATGGCCTGAAGTTGTTGTTCCTGCTCTTTGCCCGCCGAGCCTTCCTGCCGCAGGACTGGGACGCGTCGGCGCGCAGCTTGCATGCCTATGCGCGCAACGAGGCCCGCAGTTATGAAGAGCGGGTCTCGCAAGACCTCGGTGCGCGCGTGTTCAACGACATCTTCCCCGCCCTGGCCCAGGCCCTGGCCGCGGGCGACCTGCAAGCCATCAAGGAGCCGGTCGGCTACGGCCGCTTCACGCGCCAGCGCTACACCGGCGCGTATCTGGATGAAGTGCGCGAAGCCGCCCTCGTCCTGTTGTACCGGCTGTTATTCCTGTTCTACGCTGAAGACCGCCGCCTGCTGCCGGTGGGCGATGCGCGCTACGCCGCCTACAGCGTCAAGCGCCTGCGCGAGCGTGTGCGCGACGATGCCGATGCCGGGCGGCCGCTTTCCAGCGTGATCGACAACATCTGGCGCGACTTGAAAGGCGCTTTTTTGCTGATCGACGTGGGCGACGACGCGGTGGGCATGCCGGCCTACAACGGCGGCCTGTTCGACCGTGCCCGCGCGCCGCTGCTCGAACGCAGCCGCGTGCCCGACAAGGTGATGGCGCCGATCATCGATGCCCTGTCGCGCCGCACAGAAGACCTGCTGCGCGGCTGGATCAACTACCGCGATCTGTCGGTCTCGCACCTGGGCGGCATTTACGAACGCTTGCTCGAATACAGCCTGGTGCACGAGGTGCAGGCGGCAGACGAAGACCGCGACAAGCTTGAAGTCAACCGCATCGTGGCCCGCCCGGCCAGTTTTGCGCGCAAGGTTTCGGGCAGCTATTACACGCACGACGACCTGGTGCGCCTGGTGCTGCGCGAATCGGTGGGCCGGCTGGCGGGCGAGCGCAACGCCGCGTTCGAGCGGCTCATTCAAAGCTGGCGCAGGAAGCATTCACTCAACCCTAACGATTGGGATAAGCTGGACGGCGCCGACCCCGCTTGCGCCCTGCTCGAACTGAAAGTTTGCGACCCCGCCATGGGCAGCGGCCACTTTCTGGTGGCCCTGGTGGATGACCTGGCCGACCGCGTGCTGGAAGCGCTGACCACCGCCCAAGGCCTGGTCGCCACGCAGCCTTGGTCCGCCCACCTGGTGGAGCAGGGCCGGCCCTGGGTGAGCCCGCTGCTGGCGCGGCTGGCCCACATCCGCGCCGAGATCAAGGCCCAGGCGCGCGCCCATGGCTGGGCCGTGACCGATGCGCAGCTTGACGACCGCCACATCGTGCGCCGCATGGTGTTGAAGAAGTGCCTGTTCGGCGTCGACAAGAACCCGATGGCGGTGGAGTTGGCCAAGACCGCGCTGTGGCTGCACACCTTCACGGTCGGCGCGCCGCTGAGCTTTCTTGACCACCACCTCAAGCTGGGCGATTCGCTGCACGGTGAAC
>JAYUPO010000585.1:0-5880 GCA_043760085.1 Burkholderiales bacterium | reverse complement strand
CTGGCCTTCCGAGACTCGCATCAAGCCATGAGACGCTGCGAAGTATCACGGCTTGGCCTTGGATAAATAGGATCAACTTGAACGCTCACTAGAATTAGAGAGGTGCTTGGTGATCTGAGCGGCCAGCATCAAGTGATCCTAACCACGCATTGCCCGCTCTTTGTTGATCGAACAAATCTCAAGTCGAACATCCTTGTGAACAACAAGAAGGCGAGTCCCGCCAAGAACATCGCAGAACTTAGGGACACGCTTGGCGTTCGGGCGTCCGACAATTTGCGCAATGCGGAGATTGCATTGGTCGTTGAAGGGGAGGAGGACCGTAAGGCACTTTCTGCGCTTCTCCCTTTGAATTCCAAGCGAATAGGAACAGCTCTTCAGACTGGGTTCATCGTGATCGACACGTTAAGTGGCGGCACGAATCTCAGCTACAAGTTGAGCCAGCTCAGGGAGACGCTGTGCACGTGCCACTCGTTTCTGGACCATGACAAAGCGGGCCTGACAGCGTCCACCAAGGCGGAATCAGAAGGGCTTGCTTTACCCGCGGATGTAACGCATGTCATCTGTCCTGGCCTAGACGAGTCGGAATTCGAAGACATGCTGGATGAACCTCTGTTCGCGGAGTTCATCAAGAACAAGTACGGTGCGTCCCTGGCCTCACCAAAGTTCAAGGGCAAGAAGAAGTGGTCAGATCGTCTCAAGGCCGCCTTTGAGCATCAAGGAAAGGTCTGGAGTTCTAAGGTCGAGTCACAGATCAAGGCCGACATCGCAGAACTCATTGCTTCGAACCCGAGTAAAGCACTCAACTCACACAAGAGAGGTGCATTCGATGGACTGGTTGGCGCGCTTGAGACCAAGCTGGATCGGCTTGAGCTTGGCAGGACGTAGTGCCATCAATGCAGAAGTGCTGGTACCACTGCAATGTCCTGCGCGACGACGGCGCGAGTTGTCGCGACAGCGACGATCAGCTTGCAAGAGCAGGGCTTCGTGATGCGACAGCTTGATCTGTTTGCTGCGCTGCAGCCGGCGTCTGAAAGCATCGACACTGAATTCAAGTCGGCGCGCGGCGGCCTGCCCGGTAGCTTTTGGGAAACATACAGTGCGATGGCCAATACCCAGGGCGGCACCGTCGTGATGGGAGTGGTCGAGAAGGGAGCCGGCCTGGCCTGGGAAGGCGTGCCCGACGCAGCGCAGTTGCGCACGGTGCTGTGGAACCAGTTGAATGATCGCCAGAAGGTCAGCCGCAACTTGCTAACGGATGCCGATATCCAGACCGTGACCGATGCCGGCCGCAGCTATGTGGTGGTGCACGTGCCGCGTGCACCGCGGCGCGACAGGCCGGTGTACGTGGGCCCCAACCCATTGACCGGAAGCTACCGTCGCGCGGAGGACGGCGACTACCGGTGCAGCGAAGAGGAAGTGCGGCGCATGCTGGCGGACCAATCGGATACACCGGCCGATGCGGTGGTAGTGGAGCATTTCGGCTTCGGCGACTTCGATGGCACTGCGGCGCGACCGCGCCAGTGGCCTGGAAGGAGCCACGGTCGCCGGCCTTCTGATGTTCGGCACGTTCGCTGCACTGCGCGAGGCACTGCCGGCGTTTCATGTGGACTACCGCGAGAAGTTGTCCGCCGACCCGGCGGTGCGCTGGACCGACCGCGTGGTGCCTGATGGCACCTGGGAGAGCAATGTTTTTCAGTTCTACCAGCGCGTGGTGCAGCGCTTGTCGGCGGATTTGAAGATCCCATTTCAACTCAGTCGCGAGCTGTACCGAAAGGACGACACCATCGTGCACGAGGCCCTGCGCGAGGCGGTGGTCAATTCACTGATCCATGCCGACTACCGGGGCCAAGGCGGCATCGTGATCGAGCGCTATCCAGACCGTATTGAACTGTCGAATCCTGGCTCGCTGCTGGTGTCGCGCGAGCAACTGCTGCGCGGCAGCGTGAGCGAATGTCGCAACAAGAGCCTGCAACTGATGTTCCAGATGATCGGTGGCGGCGAGAAGGCGGGCTCGGGCATGGACAAGATTCGCTCGGGGTGGCGGTCTCAGCACTGGCGGTCGCCCAAGGTCGAGGAGGCTTTGCAACCCGACCGGGTGAAGCTGGTGTTGCCGATGGTCAGCCTAATTCCGCCAGATGTGGAAGAGGCACTGCGACAACGCTTTGGCGGGCAATTCACTCGGCTGAACAAGACAGCAGTGCAGGCAGTGGTGACGGCCCAAGTAGAAGGCAGTGTAACCAATGGCCGGCTGCAAGAGATCACCGGCGAGCACCCGAAGGACATTACCGATGTCCTTCGAGCCCTGATGCGCGATGGGCTGCTGACCCAGCAGAACCAGCGGCGTTGGGCGAGTTACCGGGTTGCCGAGGAGTCCCCCCATTCGCCCGGCGACTCCCCCCAGAACTCCCCCCAATGGACATCAGACTCCCCCCAATCGCCCGGCGGCTCCCCCCAAAGCGCCGAGGTACTCCCTGCATCGCTGGCAGCGCTACTGCCACTGGCCATGCCGGCGCGAACCAAGAACAAGCTGCCGGCCGCGCGAATGCGGGAAGTCATTCTGTCGCTGTGCGAAGGCCGCTGGCTTGCGGCGGGCGAAATTGCCCTCTTGGTCGCGCGCGACGCCGAGAAACTTCAGTCCCGCTTCTTGACGGCAATGGTCCGTGAAGACCTGCTGGAACTGCGGCACCCGGATGTTCCCAACCGGCCGGATCAGGCCTACCGATCTCTCGGTACAAAAACATGAACGCCTCCACCCTCGTTCAGAAACTCTGGAACTACTTCAACGTCTTGCGCGACGACGGCAAGACACCTTGGCTGACAGCGACAACCTGCCGCCGCCCGACGTGATCGCGCAGGAGATCGTTGACGATCTGGAGGGGGCGTTGGAGCAGTTCAGGCTGATCGCAGCCGATCTGGGCGCCGGCGGGTGATCACCACCTGAGCACCCACTGATCACCCCCTGCGCGCCACCAGACCCCCCAAGAACCCGCCCGCTTTACCCCAACCTTTTGGGATGGCTTTCCCCCCGCCGCGGCGCACGATGTTCGGCTTTAAGGGGGGCAAAGAATGAAGATCCTGGTCACCGGCGCCACGGGGCGGCTGGGTCGGCGCCTGGTGCCCTTGCTGCTGAAGGCCGGCGCGCGGGTGCGCATCATGACGCGCCAGCCCGACGGTGACGCCGCGCGCGCGCTGGGCCTGCTGGGGGCCCAGGTGGTGCGCGGCGATCTGCTCGATGCCGCCTCGCTGGCACGCGCGTGCACCGGCATGCACCGCGTGCTGCTGGGTGCGCATGCGCTGCTCGGGCGCGGCCGGGGCGCCAGCGAGCGGGTCGATGGCGTGGGCCAGCGGGCGTTGATCGACGCTGCGTGCGCGGCCGGCGTGCGCCGCCTGGTGCTGGTGTCGGCCCTGGGCGCAGCGCCGGATCACCCGGTGGACTTCTTCCGCACCAAACATGCCATTGAAGAGGCCTTGCGCCGAAGCGGGCTCGAACACACCATCCTGCGACCCTCGGCATTCATGGAATGCCACGCCCACTTGTTCAATGGCCGCCAAATCCTGGAACGCGGCTTCACGGTCATCATGGGCCGCGGCAACAAGCCGCGCAATTTCATCTGCGCTGACGACGTGGCCCAGTTCGTGGCCGAGGCCTTGTTGCAACAGTACGCCGACGACGCGGTCGTTGAACTCGGCGGCCCGGGCAACCACAGCAACAACCAGGTGGCCGCGCTGTATGCGCACGAAGCGGGCGTGCCCTTGCGTGCCTGGCACCTGCCGGCGGCGGCCTGTGCCGCGCTGGCGGCGCTGGCCCGGCCCGCGCACCCGGGTGTAGCGCGCATCCTGCGGTTAGGCGGCCTGGCTGATGATGCGTTCAGCGAGCAGTTCGACGCCACGGCCTTGCAGCAACGCAGCCCGCAGGTCCGCCTCACGCCGCTGGAGCATTTTGTGCACGACCAGGTGCAGGCCTGGCGTTCAGCGCGCGCCGCTGCGACCCTGGCGCGCTGAGGTTTTCAAAGCCCATGCGTCGGTGTCAAGCGCCGGCGCAAGGCCGCCGCCAGCCCCAGGCCCGCGGTGCAACTGGCCCCGGTGGCCAGCCAGGTCCACTGCCAGCCGCCGGCCTGGCTGGCCACCCAGGCCACCAGGGGCGGGCCGAAGAACTGGCCGGCCGCCGAGCATTGCTGCATCAGGCCTACCGTGGTGGCCACGGTGGCTTCGCTGGGCGCCAGGCGAACGGCCAGGCTGAACAGCGTGCCCGGAATGACGCCGCCCACGGCCGAAAACACCAGCACGGCGGCAAAGCGCAGCGGCGCGTTCAGGCCGGCGCCGCCCACCTCGGCAAAAGCCGCCGCCGCCGTGAGCGCCATGGTGGCGTAGCCCGCACTCAGCAACGTGGTGGCGGCCACGCCGCGGTGCAGCAGCCGCCCGGCCGCCACGTTGCCCAGCATGTTCACGGCCGCGGCCAGCGCCGTCAGCACGCCGGTGGCCGCGCCTGACAGGCCGGCCTGGGTGTAGATGGTGGGCAGGAAGCCGACCACGGCCAACCATTGCCCGGCATAGACCGCAAAGCACAGTGACACCAACCAGGGCGCCGGCGCGGCCAGGGTGTGGCGCAGCCGGCCGCGCCACGGCGTGTGGGTGCCCCTGTCCTGTGCAGCCAGCCGTTTTTCGGGCGGCGCTGGCAGCGCGCGCGCCAGCCATGCGGCCATGGCCAGCGCCAGCGCGGCCAGCAGCCACCACCAGCCGCGCCAGCCCAGCGCCTGGATGCACAGCGGCCCCAGCAACAAGGCCAGAGCGGTGGCCAAGGGGAAGTAGGTGCCCCACAGGCCCAGCACCTTGTGCAGCCGGCGCGGCGGCACCTGTTGGCGCAGCAACCCGGGTGCGGGCAGCACCACCAGCAGGAAACCGAAGCCTTCACAGGCGCGCAGCACCATCAGCGCCTGGGCACTCTGGGCCAGCGCGCCCACGGCACTCACAAGCCCCAGCACGCTCAAGCCCAGCACCATGCTGCGCTTGGCGCCGATGCCATCAGCCAGCGTGCCGAAGACCAGGCCCGTGCCCATGCCGGCCAGTTGCACCAGTGACAGCAAAAAGCCCGCCTGCACCAGGCTCAAACCCAGCGCCGCTTGCAGCGCGGTGATCGCCGGGGCCAGCTTACCCACATGCAGCGCGGCGCAAACGCCGGCCAGGATCACCAGCGTGGCGGGGTGGGTGCGGGCGGCTGCTGGCATGGCGAGCCGAGTATGCCCAGGCCGGTTAGCGTGAAATGAACGTGAACCTCGGCGTAGCATTTGCTGCCCCTGGTTTGCTGCCACCGCCCACCATCCCGCTCACCCACCACCCCGCCCGCCAACTCGCCCACTGTTGTTGCCCGCCATTGCCCGCATTGACTTCACCCGCCCCCTTGCGCAGCCGCATTCGGCTGGCCCTTGACCTCATCCGCTTCGACCGCCCGGCCGGCTGGCTGCTGCTGCTGTGGCCCACGCTGAGCGCGCTGTGGATTGCGGACGATGGCTTCCCGGGCTGGCACCTGTTGGGCGTGTTCGTGTTCGGCACGATCCTCATGCGCAGTGCCGGGTGTTGCGTCAACGACGTGGCCGACCGCGACATCGACCAGCACGTCAAGCGCACGGCGCAGCGCCCGGTCACGCGCGGCGCGGTGAGCGTGCGCGAAGCGCTGGCGTTGGGCGCGCTGCTCGCGCTGGTGGCGTTTGCGCTGGTGCTCACGACGAATGCGCCCACCGTGCTGCTGTCGTTCGCCGCGCTGGCCGTGACCTTGCTGTACCCCTATGCCAAGCGCGTGCTGGCCATGCCGCAGGCGGTGCTGGGCGTGGCCTTCAGCTTTGGCATTCCGATGGCCTTTGCGGCGGTGCAGGGCGGCATGGA
>JAYUPO010000584.1:0-5882 GCA_043760085.1 Burkholderiales bacterium | reverse complement strand
GCAGGATGAAGGCCTGCAAGTCGCCGCCCCACAGGCTGGAATAGGTGAGCGCGGCCGGCTTGGCGGCCAGGGCGGAAATTTCAGTGCCGTACTGGCCGGCGCCGAACTTGGGCAGCAGGTCGGCCCCCATGGTGGCCGCTGGCAGCAACTGCTTCATGCTGGCCAGAAAGTCAGCGCGCGAATCCTGGCCCCAGGCGTAATCCTGGTTGATCAGGTTGAAGGTGTCGGCCTTGATGTTGCGTGCCTTCAGGTAGCGCGTCAGCGACACGTTGTCCATCGCCGCGTGCGAGGCGGTGCGGAACACGTACTTGGGGCTGCTCTCTTCAAAGATGCGCGGCGTGCCGCAGTCCATCAACACCAGCAGTTTCTTCAACTCTTCGGCGGCGGGTGCCACGGCCAGGCAATCGCCGGAGCCGATGTAGCCGATGATGGCGTCGACCTCCTCGCGCTGGTACAGGTTGCGCATTTCCTGCACCTGCTTGGCCGCGCCGCCGGCTTCATCGACCAGCAGCATTTCAATCTTCATGCCGCCGAAACCAACCTTGTTGTAAGGCGCGGGCGCAGCACCCTTGTTGAACTGATCGACCATCAACTTCGCGCCATTGGCCGCGGGCACGCCGAAGCTTTCGGCTGCGGGGCCTGAGAGGAAGGTCACCACGCCGATCTTGAACGTGCCTTGGGCGAACGCGCCGCCGGCAGCCGCCGTGCAGGCAGCAAGGACCAGCGCCTGCAAGGTGCGGCGGGGGGTGAACAGCTTGGGCATGGCAAGTCTCCGTTGGCGCTGCGCCATGAGGCGTGCTGCGCGCAGCCAGTAGTGAAGGGGTCGCCGCACCACGTGGGGCGCGGGGCGGCGGTTGAGCGGGCGCCATTAAATGGCGCGCCGGCGCAGTGTAGGTAACACCCGGCCACAGCCGGTGCCGCCGGCGGCGGTAGTTTCCCTGTGTCTCGGCTGCGACAGTCAGTGCAGTGTCGAACACTGCACCCGGCACATCTGGTGCAGCCAGTGACTCATCTGTTGCGGTAGACGGCGCCCTCGAAGTCGGTGAAGCCGGGATACGAGGCCACGTCCTGGAAGGGCAGGATCTGGCTGCCCCAGAAGCCGCCGATGCCGTTCTGGCGGTCGACCCAATAGTACAGGTTGCCCAGGCCGGCCCACATTGCCGAGCCCGCCGCTCGCCCGGTTGCCGTGGGTTCTTCATTGCGCTGGAACGTCCAACTCCAGGTCTTTTTGACCCCCGGATCGAATTCACCGCTGTTCGACAACGATGGGATGGACGTGGTCCAGCCGCCACTCGTCAAGCCCGCGGGCAGGCCGTTCTTGAACATCGCCTCCACCGTTTCGGGCTTGAGCACACGCCCGTTCGGCCCGGCGCCGTTGTTCAGCAACATGCGGATGAACTTCATGTACTCGCCCACGGTGGCGTACAGGCCGTGGCCGCCGCAGTCCATTTCGGGCGGCTGCGGCAGGATCAGGTCGGGCAGCGGCGTGAGCTTGCCGTCTTGCGCGCGGTCGTGAATGGGTGCGCGGCGGGCCTGCATGGTCGGCGTCATGGTGAAGGCGATGTCGACCATGCCCAGCGGGTCGAACACGCGCTCCTTCATCACTTCGCCCAGGCGCTTGCCGCGTTGCTGCTCGACGATGCGGCCCAGCCAATCGATGTTCACGCCATACGTCCAGCGCTCGCCCGGGTCGTGCAGCAGCACGGTGCGGATCGACGCGAAGGTGCCCGACACCACGGTGGGAATGTTCTTTGCCGTGCGGAACTTCAGGTCGTCGGCGCTGAAGAATTCATAGCAAAAGCCCGAGGTGTGCAGCATGAGATCAGCCACCGTGATGTCGCGCTTGGGTGGCCTGGTCTTGGGTTGGCCGCTGTCGTCGAAGCCATCGAGCACCTGAATCTCGGCGATCTCGGGCACATAACGCTTGGCTGCGTCGGTCAACGCAATCCTGCCTTCCTCCACCAGTTGCATCACCGTGGTGCCGGTGATGGCCTTGGTGGTGGAGAAAATGGCCATCACCGAATCGGTGGTCATGGGCTGGTCTTGCCCCAACTGGCGCTTGCCGGCTGCGCCTTCGTAGAGGTTGGCGTTGCGGTCGGTCACCATCGCCACCACGCCCGGCGCGCCGCCGGCGCGGTCGGTGGTGTAGTGCAGAACGGTGTCCAGGGCGGTCTTCAGCTTGCTGCTCATGTTGGCTCCGTGGTGCTGACGAAGAACGAGCAACCGGCGCGCCGTCAGCGCTTCACGCCGGTCAAAGGAAGTGGGGTGCGCCCAGCCAGACTGGCCAGGCGCGGGGCCAATTGGTTCAGCGCTTGTGGTGCGAAGGCGCCAGCCGGTACACCGGCGTGGCCAGGCCTTCTTGCCGTGCTTTCAATTGCAAGGCCAGGAACTCCGAGTAGTGGCGCGACTGGTGCAGGTTGCCGCCGTGGAACCACAGGTGCGGCACCTGCGTGGGCTTCCACATGTTGCGCAACTCGCCTTCCCAGGGGCCGGGGTCTTTGGGCGTGTCGCTGCCCAGGCCCCAGACCTTGCCCACCTTGTCTGCCACTTCGGGCGAAATGAGGTCGGCCAGCCAGCCGTTCATCGAGCCGTAGCCTGTGGCATAGACAAGCAGGTCAGCCGGCAGTTCGGTGCCATCGCTCAAGCTCACCGAACGCGGGTTGATGCGCTCGATGCTGACCCCGCTCTTGAGCTTGACGCTGCCATTGGCCACCAGCTCCGATGCGCCGACATCGATGTAGTAGCCCGAGCCGCGGCGCAGGTACTTCATGAACAAGCCCGAACCGTCGACACCGAAGTCGAGCAGGAAGCCGGCTTTTTCGAGCCGCGCGTACAGGTCGGCCTCGCGCTTTTTCATTTCGTCGTAAACCGGTACCTGCATCGGCGCCATGATCTTGTAGGGGATCGAGGCGAAGATCAGGTCAGCCATGTTGGTCGTCACGCCGGCCTTCACCGCCTGCTCGGAATACAGGCCGCCCAGGGCGAGCTCCATCAGTGAATCGCTGGGTGCGATGTGGGTGGAGCTGCGCTGCACCATGGTCACGCCGGCGCCGTGTTCCCACAGCGCGGCGCAGATGTCGTGCGCTGAGTTGTTCGAGCCCAGCACCACGCACTGTTTGCCCTTGTAAGCCTCGGGGCCGGGGTGCTGGCTGGAATGGTGTTGCTCGCCCAGGAAGCTTTGCGCGCCGGCAATCTCGGGCACGTGGGGGTAGCCCGATACGCCGAGTGCAAAGACCAGCTCCTTGGGGTGTAGCGTGATCGCCTTCCCGCCACGCTCCACCAGCACATCCCACTGCTGGGTAGCATCGTTGTAGCTGGCCTTCTTTGCCGTGGTGCCGCCCCAGTAGTTCAGCTCCATCACCTTGGTGTACATCTCCAGCCAGTCGCCGATCTTGTCTTTCGGCGCGAACACGGGCCAGTCGTCGGGGAAGGGCAGGTAGGGCAGGTGGTCGTACCACACCGGGTCGTGCAGGCACAGGCTCTTGTAGCGCTTACGCCAGGAGTCGCCGGGCTTGTCATTCTTCTCGACGATGATGGCCGGCACGCCTAACCGGCGCAAGCGTGCGCCCAGCGCAATGCCGCCCTGGCCGCCGCCGACGATCAGTACATACGGCTGTGTCTGCGTGCCCAGCGCAGCGGCTTGCTCCTGGCGCGCTTCGAGCCAGGTCTTGCGCCCCGGGCGAACGCCATGCTCGGCGCCTTTCACCCGCGTTTCGCCTTTGCGCTCTTCAAAGCCTTTCAGCTCGGTCATCGTGGTGAGCAGCGTCCACGCCTTGCCGTTCTTCAGCCGCACATGGCCGCGGCCGCGCGCTACTTTGGTTTCGAAGGTGAACCAGGCGTCGATCACGCCGCCGGCTTCGGTAGCCTGGCCTTCGACCGTGAAGGCGCTGGGCTGCACATCGGCCAGGCGGGCTTGCAACATGGCGCGGATGGCGTCGGGCCCTTCTTGCGTGCTGAGGTTCCAGGTGAACGCGACCAGGTCGCGCCAGTAGCTGTCGGCGTCGAACAGCGCCATGGTGGCGTCAAGGTCTTGCAGCTGCAGGGCCGTGCCGAAGTCGGCGAACCAGGCGCTGGCGGCCTGGGTGGGGTGGGTGGCCAGGTCGGTCATGGTTGCGGTCTCCTTTGGGTGGAACAGGCTCACACCGAGCAAGCTGCCTGTCACCCAAGCTCGGCAGGCTGCTTGTCACGCAGGCCAGGCAAGCTGGCTGTGACCCATCATCTGGCCGCTGCGCGTGGCGCACCAGCGAAATTACCCGGCCCCTGACAGGGCGCTGCGTTCGCCGAGTGCGCCAGCCTGGAGCAGTGCCAAACCTGACTGTGCGCAGGTTTCAGGCCGAAGAGGCCTTGCCTGCATGACCGTTGCGGCCGCGCTGCCGCTACACAGTTATCGCAAACGTTGCAAGGCCGCGCCCATGCGCGCCACCGCTTCACGCAACCGCGGCAGGCCGGTGGCGTAGGTGATGCGCATCCAGCGCTCGGCGTCGTGAAAACCGAAGTCCTTGCCCGGCACCAGGCACACGCCGGTCTCATCGAGCAGCTTGTCGGCCAGCACGCTGCTGGGCAGGCCGAAGGCCGAGCAGTCGGCATAGATGTAGAAGGCGCCGTCAGGCTCGGTGGGGATCTTGAAGCCCAGTTCGCGCAGTGCGGGCAGCATGAAGTCGCGCCGGGCCAGAAACTCCAGGCGGCGTTCGTCGCACAGGGCCAGGCTGGCGGGCTCGAAGCAGGCCAGTGCCGCATGCTGGGCCGTGGCGGGCGGGCAGATGAACAGGTTGGCGGCCAGCTTCTCGGCTTGCGCCACCAGCCATTCAGGCAACACCAGCCAGCCCAGGCGCCAGCCGGTCATGCTGAAGGTTTTTGAAAAACTGTTCAGCACGATCACGTCTTCACCCAGTGCCAGCGCGCTGCGCGGCGTGGCGCCGTAGCACAGGCCGTTGTAGATCTCGTCGAACACCAGGAAGCCGCGCCGCGCGCGCACCGCATCGAGCAACGCGGCCAAGGCGGCAGGCTCGATGGTGGTGCCGGTGGGGTTGGAGGGCGACGCCAGCATCACGCCGCGCGTGCGCTCGCCCCAGTGCGCGGCCACGTCTGCTGCGTCGAGCTGGAAGCGCTTGTCCGGCCCGGCCGGAATCAGCTTCGTGGTGGCGTTGAAGGCGCTCACGATGTGCCGGTTGCAGGGGTAGGTCGGGTCGGGCATCAGCACTTCGCTGCCCACGTCGAGCAGCAGCGCGCAGGCCAGTTGCAGCGCGCCGGTGGCCCCGGCCGTGACTGCGATTCGATGGGGCGACACATCCAGCCCATGCACGCTGCGGTAATGCCCGGCGATGGCCTCTCGCAGTGGTGTGAACCCCAGTGCCGGCGTGTAGCCCATGGGCCCGGCACGCAGGGCACGTTCCAGCGCGGCAATGGCCAGCGGCGGCGCGCTGAAATCAGGCTCGCCCAGGCTCATGTGGATGATGCTGCGCCCGCTGTCGTGCATGGCCGTGGCGCGGCGAAACAGCGCCATGGCATGGAAGGGTTGGATCGCGTTGAGGCGCGCGGCGGTGGGGTAGGGCGTCATGGCGGTGGGCGGGTGAATGCGGCGTGGCGATGGTAGATGCCAACCGCGCCCACCCGCTGCCTGACGCAGCGGGCGCACAAGATCCCCACCGCAAAGGCCAGCAGCACCCGCCACCGGGGAGCGGTGGCGGGCAGTCAAAGGGCGGTCAGTCCAGGCCGGCCTTCAGCCCAGCTTGTTCTCACTGCACGCGTCGCGCAACGCACGTGCCAGCTCGGGTTGGCTGTGCTCGTAGCGCCGCGCAGCGGCCAGCATTCCGGGCCTGGCGCGCGCGCGGCCGTAGGCCTCCAGGCTGTGCCAGACGGCGGCGGCCAGGCGCGCCGCCGCG